>CALRRW020000065.1:0-7000 GCA_943370695.1 Comamonas sp. lk
CCGGTTTCTCTTTGAGCAATCGAAACCGGGCTAAAAAACGTGCTAATTTAACCATTAATATGATTAATAATATAGAATAATTAAACCCAACAAATGCCATAAGCCATCCCGGCATCAATAGGATAAGCCAAGCCATCCAAACCACATCAAACATCCCTTCTTTGGGTAAAAACTGTTTCATTAAAAAAACCGAACATGCACACAAGAACACATTGTATATCAGGTACAAAGGAATATAAGCTGGTGCAATAAAAAACCAACCTACGAAACTCACATTAATATTCCAACGTCCGATAACATCCGGTCTTGGAAAAAAGAAATCGGTTAAATAAACACCAATATTAAAAGGAGCATCAATGCCCATTACTTTTCGGTATGCCAACTGAGGCAATCCATCTTTCCAAAATGGCAGGATGTTTCCGATCTCAAACTGCTCCTGAAGCCTGTCGCGAAAATGAATAATTTCAACCACAACTGAAGTTACCTGGAATCGGCCTACCAAATGTCCAACCCCTTCCTCAAAAAAATCAGTGTAACTTCTGGATGAAACGGAATCAGAAAACATCGAAAAAAACAAAGAAAGGTCATCGGCATTTGCACCAATGGTTCGAATAATAAGTTTCATGTAATGAATGTATGGATACAAAAAGAAAAATGTACCTGCTAAGAAAATAATCAGCACATAGTTGATTTTTTTCGCCCTAATCATCCTGCACCATTCAAAAAACATAACATATAGCAGCGCCCCCGCCCATCCCCTTACAATATTGGAGATTAAATAAACCGTGAGGTTGTATTTAAACATGGGAGAATTCCTGAACAACATGTAATAAATTAAAAAGACAAAGTCTACGGGAACAAATATCCAAATAAAAGAAAATGCCGAAGTTGATTTTGTGGCAACACCTGCCGTATTTACCCCTTCCGTTAAATTAAATGTTAAAAATCCTATTTGAAGAATGATAATGATGTATCCCAGAATTTTACTGGAACGCTCGTTGGTTTCCACATCCACAATTCTTGGCATTTTTATGCGTACCAAAAAATTGTAAAAAGGCTTCAAAATAAGATAATAGGATGCCGTTACAAGTGTGATAGCCAACAATAAGACTCCATTGTCGTAAAGCCTGCTTTCAATTACATCTCCAATCAACATACCTGTATCCAACATAATGATAGCACCAATTACATTTGCCAAAATGTAAATTGATAACCACAAATTATATTCTTTCTTGTACCCTAACTCCATATGTTAACGTTTTCTCAATTGCTGAAGAATGATTGGCCATTGACGTTTTATATAGGACGAACATCCCATTCCAACGGCTACAATAATAAGACCTATTACACCAATATAAACACCCGTTAATACTCGATTGTGAGTTTCAGGCAAAAGAACCCATTTAAACAGAAAGGCCACCGCCAACATAGGCAATATTAATTTTGCAATATCATCCCTATACCAGCCAACATTTAATGTTTTATCAAAATACCGGTGTACAACAGGAACCCACACCACAAAATAAAACACATTCATGCATACCCAAACATAACCTGCACCTACACCCCCATATATGGATACAACATATATAAGTGTTGGGACAAGAATGACTAAAAAAATGATATTGCCGATAATGTGAAACTTAAGATTGCCTTTCGCATATTGTAAATAATAAGGAAAGGCCGACATTGACAGTAAAAAATTACCCACCGCATACAAATATAAGTATACATTAGACTGATTAACAAGATCTTCATTACCTGACCAAATAAACAAAACTTCTTTCGAAAAAATCATGATCAATAACGCAACGGTGCCAACAAAAACTACAATAAGTTGGGTGGCATTTTTATACAACTGAATCAAGTCTGCGTGTTTACCTTCTGCCTCCAACTTAGCCATACGTGGAATAATAGCAGAGCTTATCGGACCACTAATCATCATAATTCCACCTGCAAGTTGTACAGCAAGGGTAAAATAACCGAATTCTGACAGTTTCAACAATTTAGACAAAATGAGTTTATCAATTTGTGTGATAGCCACCCATACTGCAGAGGTAAAGGCTATGGAAACTGCAAACTTTAATGCCGACTTCAGGTATACTTTGTGTTCTTTGACATCCTTATTAACATCATTTTGGGGAAGTAATAATTTAGCTTTACGCGCCACAACCAAAAACTCAAGTAATGCTATAATAAGTTGAAAAGTAAAAAAGACTTCAGGGGTTGCTCCAAATATAAAGAGGGGGACAAACACAAATAGAAATCGCAAAAAACCGACTACCCCATTAAAACTACTAAGCCACATAAGCTCCTCAAAACCTGTTAACACAGCTTTATAAAACCCCGAAAACCATCTAAAAAAAACGACTAAAACAATAGCGTTAACTGCATACAACACAGTATTACTGTTTAAGGTTTCGATGTTTAACCATGATGTAGCTATATAAGACGAAGCAATAAATCCTCCAATCAAAAACAGTAAACCTAAACCCGCAAAAAACTGCTTTAATTTTTGGTATAAATAATTGAGTTGATTTCCTTCAATAACACCTCCTCGAAACCTTGCTATTTCACGAGACATTGTTGGCGACATGCCCAAATCAAGGAAGCTCAGCAATGATTGTATTAATGAAAAAAAACCGACCAAGCCATAAGCCTCTGGTCCCATCCACTTTAATAATAGCGGAAGCGTTAAAATACTGATTCCAATGATGAATACCTGGCTGGAATAGTTGGCTAAAACATTTTTCTTTAAAGACATGTTATCGAAGTCTTTTATGTGCGGTTCCTATATAAACACCTGTCTCGTTTATACTTTTGGTAACCGTTGTGCCTGCTCCAATAACAACATCATCGGCTATTGAAACATTGGGCAATAGCACACACCCGGCACCAAGCTGAACGCGCTCACCAAGAAAACAATTACCGGTTATAATAGAACCTGGCCCTATTTCGGAATAGGCTCCGATAGTGGAATTATGATGAACCAATGCACGAGCGTTAATAAGCACCCCTTTTCCAATAGCAACACTGGGGAAAATAATTACATCCTGCATAATATTAACACCATCCCCTATTTTCACATCCATTGAACTTATTTTAGCATTATTGGCAATAAGAGCCGTGCACACCCCTCCTGCCTGCGTTGCCATTAAATCTAATTTTTGACGAACAACCGGGTTACCGGTTGCAATCACAAAACGATTATCTGTTTTAAATGCTTGTTTTAAATCATCAATATTCTTCAAAATTGGAATGTTGTGTTTTGTAACATCAGCATTCACATTATCAAACAGCAACAGGCCTTCCAAAGCCTCATTTCCATTTTGAATGAGCACATCTAAAACTTCTGAAGCATGTCCACCTGCACCTAAAATAACCATATTAATTATCCTGTGTTCTTAATAATATTCTACATATCATCCTGATACCTTCCGTTTTGTCGGTAATTTTCGTCTCTGTTTTTTTAGTGTCAATATTAAGGGTTTGCTCATCAATATTAACAAAAACAGGCGTTAACCCTTCCCACGCAATTGTTGAAGTAGTAGCCACATGCGAAAATGATGTGGTAATAATTTCCCAAGCTGTTAAGCCCAAGGCTTTAATGGCTATTTGAAAAGCTTTGGTCATATCTTATTTTTTTATAAACGTTTGATTTGCTTTAAACCATGCATACGTTTGTTCTAACCCTTGCTTGAATCTCACTGTAGGTTCGTAGCCCAACAACCGATTTGCCTTCGAAATATCAGCTAAACTATCTCTTACGTCACCCATCCGGGCATCTCGATGAATGGCCTCGATTGCTTTATGGTCAATTGCTTTCAAAATATCGAACATCTGTTTAACACTCGTGCGATCACCAACTGCAACATTAAATATTTGATTCACGGCTTCTTTTTTTGATACCAGCATCGCGCGAAGGTTAGCCTGAACTGCATTGTCAACATACGTAAAATCTCTTGTTTGCAAACCATCCCCGTTAATGTATGGAGCCTCATCTTCGAGCAGTGCCTGTATAAACAACGGAATAACCGCAGCATAGGCGCCATTGGGATCTTGTTTAGGACCAAATACATTAAAGTAACGCAACCCAATTGTTTCTATTCCATATGTGGAAGCAAACACCTGTGCATATAATTCATTTACGTACTTGGTCACAGCATAGGGAGACAATGGTTTCCCTATCACATCTTCAACTTTGGGCAACGATTGGCTATCACCATATGTGGAAGAAGAAGCAGCATAAACCATTCGTTTCACTTTTTGATCGCGAACAGCTACCAGCATATTTAAATAACCTGAAACATTAACTTCATTGGTTGTAATAGGGTCATTTACAGAACGAGGAACAGACCCGAGTGCCGCTTGGTGAGAAACGTAATCAACATTCTCACAAGCACTCAAACAAGTCTGTAAATTTCGGATATCCCCTTCAATAAGCTGAAATGCAGGATTAGAGAAAAACGTTTCAATATTTTTTCGAAAACCATTGCTGAAATTATCGAGCACAGTAACTTTTCGGGCCCCCAAGCCCAATAATTTTTCAACAATATTAGAACCAATAAAGCCAGCCCCTCCTGTTACCAGAAAAGAACTCGATTGTATTTTGTTGTTATCTATTTCCATAATTTACAACCTTCTGTCAACGATTGCTCGTGGGAGAATCCCTTTTACATCAAACAGGACAGATTCCTTTGTCCTTAGTTGGTTGAAATCCATTGTCAAAAACTCGTTGTGGGCCACCGCCAATATAATACATTCAAAGTGTTGCACTGCAGATTCTGTGAGTGAATTGATAATTGATAAACCGTATTCGTGCGCCACGCTCTCTTTATCTGCCCAAGGATCAAGGATGGTGATATGCATATGGTATTGTTTCAACTCTGAAATAATATCAACCACTTTGGTATTGCGCACGTCCGGACAGTTTTCTTTAAACGTAATTCCCAATACCAGCACGTTAGCCGTTTTAACATTAATATTTTTCTTAACAATTAACTTAACCGATTCGTCTGCTACATATGAACCAATGCTATCATTCAAACGTCTTCCTGCTAAAATGATTTCAGGATGATAACCTACTTCCTGTGCCTTTTGGGCCAAATAATAGGGATCCACCCCAATACAATGGCCTCCGACTAACCCTGGTTTAAACTTTAAAAAATTCCATTTTGTACCTGCTGCTTCCAAAACATCGTTGGTATCAATACCCAATAAATGGAAAATTTTGGACAGTTCATTTACAAAAGCAATATTGATATCTCGCTGAGAGTTTTCAATAACCTTAGCAGCCTCTGCTACTTTAATGCTTGCTGCTTTAAACGTACCGGCAGTGATAATCGAACCATAAAGTTCATCAACTATATCTGCAACTTGTGGTGTGGAGCCAGAAGTAACCTTCAAGATTTTTGAAACGGTGTGTTCTTTATCGCCCGGATTAATGCGCTCAGGAGAATAACCACAGAAAAAATCAATATTGTATTTCATTCCTGACACACGCTCCAATACAGGCACACACTCTTCCTCTGTTGCACCCGGATACACAGTCGACTCATAAACCACAATATCTCCTTTAGTTAATACTTTCCCAACGGTTTCACTTGCTTTGCGCAAAGGAGTTAAGTCTGGTTTATTGTATTTATCAACCGGTGTAGGCACCGTAATAATATATACATTACAACTTTTTAAATCCTCGATATTGGATGAGTAAATAAGATTGGAAGAACTTCTTAATCCGGCTTCGTCAACTTCTAAAGTACGATCATAAAAAGATGATAGTTCCTGTATGCGCAATGCATCAATATCAAATCCAACGGTTTTGTATTTTTTCCCAAATTCCACTGCCAGTGGTAATCCAACATATCCTAGCCCAATAATGGCTATTTGTTTATTATTCATGTGTTGCAACGCGTTTAAATTTATCCCTAATCAACAAGTACATGATGGCTATTGCTTCCATCAAAAAACCTCCCACTATCATTGAAAACAATTTCCCCGTTTTTTCAACTCTTAAAGGAAAAATGGGGGTATCAATAATTCGAACCAAAGGTTCATCTCTACTTACAGCAAATCGCGATAGTTCTAAATTTTTTGTTAGTTCAGCATATACAGAGGTAAGCAAGGTAATCTCAATTTGTTTCTGCGCCATAGGCACTTTAAACTGAGCCCTTACCACATTTAAATTTTGATCCTGAGACGAAGCCATACCATACATACTCTTATTGAGTAGCGTTCTTACAGAGTCCAACTTGGCTTCAATAATTTGAATATTAAACCGTCCCTTTTTTGTTCTTGTATCGATATAATAATCCGATGCGTTGGCCACCAGTTCTTCTGTGAAATATTTTGAGAACAATTCATCAGTTGAAGAACACGTTACACTCACCAAACTCAGTTTTTTATCAATCCGTTTAATTGACAGCATTTTCTTTCGGATATTCGTTTGAACGATATTTAGCAAACTATCCTGTTTACGGGTATAGGAAGATCGGGGAACACCCCTCACAAATTTCAAATCTTGCATTTCCGGCTTCTCCTCCAATTGTTTACTTATTTCAGTAAAGTCGAGGTAACGATTGATGAGCAAACCGTATCGCCATCGATAACCACAGGTGTTGTTAAAGCACGTTCTATCATCAACCTGCTTTTGAGCAATTCTACAAGATTATCTCCCGAAAAGGTACCTGCACCTCCACCACCCATGTCCAATCCAAACTGACTGGCAATAGCAGCATATGAACCTAGGCTGTTACTCTTTTCTTCAAAGGCAAAAACAAGTTCTCCGAAATATACTTTTTTACTTGTAAAAGCTATGGCTAACCCTATTCCGGCTCCTACTATACCTGTTAATAATAGCAATTTCCATTTCGATAACAGAAATTTAATCACCAATAAAATTTGCTGATAAACTTGTCCGAGGGAAATTTCTTTTGATGTTTCAGTCATTTGATTATTTAGTAGTAACAGTATAAAACATTAAAATTAAGGTAGAAAGACT
>CALRRW020000066.1:0-6962 GCA_943370695.1 Comamonas sp. lk
TGTTCCATTAATTGCAATACTTCCAATTCGCGTTTGCTGATGCCTGTTTCTTTTAAGGCAGTTTCATCAACAGAAAAATTGCGGACTTCAATTTCCCGCTGCACAATAAGGGTTTCTACTTTCGGCTTTGTGAGTTTTCGTGCAAGCCAAATTCCTAAAACGGTAAATACAAGTGCTATGCAAACGGCATATATTTCGAATGCATGGGTGCGTACTACAAACCTGTACTCAATTGCATTGAGCACAAATATGAGTGCTCCACAAACTAATCCATATAGTCCTATTTGCTTTTTCATGTTTAAAACGCAACTATGTATCCCATACTTTGGTTCCTTCGGTACAGTTGGTGCAAATATCAATTTCCTTGCGGCTTTTTAAAATAGCCCGCCTAAACTGATTGTATTGAGGACTTTGCCAAACCTGTGTAAAGGATTGCTGCGAAACATTGCCAAACTGATGTTGGGCATCTTTATCAAAACAACAAGGAACCACCAAACCATCCCATGTAATCACGCTGCTTTGCCACATTTTCCAGCATTGATTCAGCAATTTATTTTTGATGTGAAACTTTCCATCGGCTCCTTTTTCATAACGGCTCAAATCGGATTGTGTGGGAATAAAATCTTCATCTGTTTGGTAATCGTATATCTGTGCGGTTTTAATGCCGAGTTCGTCCACCCCAAGTTCTTTGGCCAATTGTTTCACGGTTGCAATTTCATGCTCGTTGTGTTTAAACGCTATAAACTGCCAGATCACATGAGGGGTTGAACTGTTGAGTTTCTTCTTCCATTCCAACACATTTTTTGTACCCTCTATTACTTTATCCAGGTTCCCTCCAACCCTGTATTTACTGTACGATTCCTGGGTGGTTCCGTCAATGGAAATGATGAGCCTGTCCAACCCGCTTTCCACGGTTTGCCTTGCCATATCATCTGTAAAATAATGTGCATTGCTGCTGGTGGCGGTATAAATATTTTTGCTAGCAGCGTATTTCACAAACGCTAATAATTGTTTATTCAAAAATGGTTCGCCCTGAAAATAAAGCACCAGCCAAACCAGGTCCTGGTGAACTTCATCAATGATATTTTTAAATAATTGCAAATCGAGCATACCGGTATTTCGGGTAAAACTGCGCAATCCACTCGGGCATTGGGGGCAACGTAAATTGCAACTGGTGGTGGGTTCTACTTCCAACACAATGGGCATTCCGAAATGAATGGGCTTTTTCAACAGTTTTGAGAGATAATAACTGCCAAACAGTTTGACAAAATTCCCTAAACGTTTGCTGCTTAGCTTTGAGAGCAGGTTTAATCCATCTGTACTATTTCTGTTCATTGGTTAACCAAATAAATAATTGAGCATCTCTTCCAATTTGCTCACGGCAATAATATTGATTGTGGATTTTGTGTTGCTGAGTTTGTTAAACTTTGAAACATATATCGTGGTAAATCCTAATTTTTCGGCTTCGGCAATACGCTGCTCCACCCTACTCACCGAACGAATTTCGCCACTCAAACCAACCTCACCAATAAAGGCAATTTTAGAGTGAATGGGCACATTATGGTAACTGGAAACAATGGCTGCGATAATACCGAGGTCAATTCCAGGATCTTCAACCCTTAGTCCGCCTGCAATGTTTACAAACACATCTTGCATGCCCATTTTGAGTCCGCATTTTTTCTCGAGAATGGCAAGGAGCATATTTAGTCTTTTGGTATCATACCCATTGGAATTGCGTTGTGGTGTACCGTACACAGCGGTACTTACCAATGCCTGGGTTTCAATGAGCAAGGGGCGCATTCCTTCAATGGTTGCCGAAATAGCCACACCGCTCAGCTCTTCATCGCGTTGTGAAATCAAGATTTCGGATGGATTGGAAACTTCGCGTAAGCCTGAGCCCTGCATTTCGTAAATACCAATTTCGCTGGTGCTACCAAATCGGTTTTTGGTGGTACGCAAAATGCGGTACACATGGTTTCTATCTCCTTCAAACTGCAACACGGTATCCACCATATGCTCCAATAATTTAGGGCCGGCCAATGTTCCGTCTTTGGTTATATGACCGATTAAAAAAACGGGCGTTCCTGTTTCTTTGGCAAACCGAATCAAATCGCCTGCGGTTTCTTTTATCTGAGAAATGCTACCGGGAGTTGAATCGATGAGTTCACTCTGCAGGGTTTGAATGGAATCTACAATCACAATATCGGGTTGTAATTCCTGGAGTGCCTTGCCAATTTTTTGGGTACTTACTTCGGTAAACAAATAGCACTCATCATTGCGGAACGGCAAACGTTCGGCCCGCATTTTTATTTGTGTATCACTTTCTTCTCCACTTATATAAAGGACTTTTTTGTTGGTAAACTGCAGTGCTATTTGCAACATAAGTGTTGATTTACCAATGCCGGGTTCACCGCCAATGAGGATAACACTTCCGGGCACAATTCCACCGCCTAAGACACGTGCCAGTTCAGTATCTTTTACCGGAAAACGCTCTTCACTTCCATGTTCAACATCATTCAGCAAAACGGGCTTGAGCACCGAAAGTGATTGCGATTCTTTCTTCCATGTTTTTTTATATTCAGCTTTTTCCTTGTGAATTACTTCTTCAACGTAGGTGTTCCATTCGCCACAACTTTGACATTTACCTACCCATTTGGTAGAGGATGCACCACAGTTTTTGCAAAAAAAAGTTGTTGTTGTTTTTGCCATAAGGCACGAATATAGTTTTATTCTTATTTTTAGGAACGGGTCCATTCATAAAAAAAGCCCCCGGTAATGATACCGAGGGCTTTTGATGAATAGAGAACCAGCTATAATTATTGTTTAATAAGCTTAATGGTTTGTGTAGTGTTGCCTAATTCAATTTTAACAAAGTAAACACCTGCGTTTAGCAGAGCAGCATCTACTGTTATTGCGTTTGAACCTTTGGTAACAGCGGCTGATTGACTAACAACTATTCTACCTTGCAAGTCTGTCATCACAACTTTTGCTACCTCATCAGTTGCTGCTTCAATTGCAACAACATACTCAGCAGTAAATGGATTCGGATGAATAGCCATTGTGGTGATAGCTACTTTATTTGATGTAACTTTAACGGTATTTGAATAATTCACTTTACCATC
Organism: Comamonas sp. lk; assembly: GCA_943370695.1. Lineage (GTDB taxonomy): Bacteria > Bacteroidota > Bacteroidia > UKL13-3 > UKL13-3 > UKL13-3. Next base: position 3,123 of record CALRRW020000066.1, read on the forward strand.
AAAATCCAATTGTTTTAAACGATAGTACAATGTGTTAGCACCAGTTAAGGCTTTTACATCTGTATAGTTATAATTTGAAACAGAAGCTGTATTACCGGCACCTTTTACAAATGTTACTGTGGCAAATGATTTTCCATCAACCGAACGTTGTAATTCAAAACCACGGTTGTTCTTTTCAGAAGCAGTGCTCCACGCTAAGGTTACATCATTTTGTGAAACTTTGGCTGTAAAGTTTAACAATGAAACAGGAAGTGGATTGATTAAAACGTCTGAACCGATAGCGAACTGGTTAAATCCAGTCATACCTGTACGTGAAACCTGTGCATTGGTACTTGTACCTGCTGTGGCTACATATAATCCATTTAATACCCAAGGGTTAAATGCATCCACTCTGTTCATTAATATCAGAGCCGAAGGAGTAAATACGCCTGGGAAAGAATCAACTTCAAACGTTCCTGTGTACGCTCCACCGGTTAAACCGTTATCAGCAGAAAGTGTCCAGCTACCTACAGTTGAAATTTTATTTACATCACCTGCAGCAAGATCGGTAACCGGTAATCCGGCAGCTCCAGGAGCCAGCGGTTTTACAAATTTACCTGTAATGGTACCATATGAAGTTGGGGCAGTTGTATAGTTTACCCTGAACATTCTGTTTGTTCCGTCAGCATCGCATAATGGGAATAACACATCACTGGCTAAAGGACCAACCCAACGTCTTAGGTTTCCTTCGATTCCTAAAGCAGTTGTTTCTAATACTACATTACCTGCAGCCGTGCTGTTAATACCAGCCTGCAAAGTAACATTAGCACCGGTTTGAATGATTGACTGATCACCAATTATAATGCTATCGGCAGTCTCCAATAAAGTAGCTGTAACAGCATTCATGATTAAACGTGTACTATCCAACACTTCGATAGTGGCTACAGTTCCCGGAAGAACATCATTTACCGTTATAGTAGATTGTGAACCTGCTCCGAATACCAAACGATCGGTATTACTTGATGCTAAACGACTAGGAGTCCAGTTGGTGGCAATATTAAAGCTTGCCGGAGTTGTTTGGTTCCAAACATAGGTTTCACCGGTAATTCCAGGAACGATTGTAACGATATAATCTTCTGTTTCCGATTGGTTGTATCCGTCACATGATAAATGTACAGGAGAACTGCTTGGCGATCCGTATGAACGAATACGCATTCTGGTTTCACCCAATAATGCTGTATTTGGAATAACCACATTGTAGGTTACACTTGTTACGGGAGCCGGAGCAATATCAATTTGCTCACCGAAATCGCTAAACAATCCGTTCTTATTGTAGTCAATAAACAATACCATTTTGGTACCTGAAGCGGCTGTTACAGATATCGGCATTGTATTACCTCTGTATAAATTAGTTGTAATACTTGGTGCAAATGCGGTATAATTTGGTGGAGCACACGCAACAGAAGTATTGTTTAATGTTCCGATTGTTACATTGTTAATACATAAACCTGAAACATTCGGAGGAATACAATATTCAGTTCTGATGAGGACATTGCCTGCAGGAGCAGTAACCGTTGGTGCAACCGGCAACCCGCCAATGGTGATTGATGTTAACTCTGCATCAATTGAATCCGTGGTTACTGCAGTAGCTTTAACATCAACAGCTAACCAGAAATAATTGGTATCATTAGCCAATGGTTGTGAACCTGTAATTGTATACGCAGGCCATTTTACTGACAATGCACCATTTGCCGGTGTAGCAGTACCAAAAGGTAACGTAGTACTAAATACCGGGCTGTTTCCTGTATAGTACATTTTGGCAGCCGACATGTTTAACGAATCCTGACCACCGCCATTAGCATTCAAATCAAACTGGGTAAGAGCAATTGGTGAACCAGTTGAACTGGCAACAACCATTACTTTTAATAAAGCATAGTTATTGGTGCCTTTTGCTACCGAACCTCCATCAACAGCATTTGAAGTTGTTGAGCTCAACAAAACCATTGGATTGTCAATTGTTTTAGATTGAACAGGATTGTTATTGGCAGGAACATAGTTTGCCCCTAAAACCGTAATACTATCCACTCTCACGTCTAATACGTTTCCGGTAGTTGGATTACCTGTAGTTTGGTATACCAACCAGTAGTTGTTTGAATCTGTATTATTGGTTAATAAGGTATTGTTAAACGTAAAAGAGAAATCGCCGGTTGGATTTAAAACGGTGCTTCCGATTTGTGTACTTGTATTAAACACATTACTTGAACCTGGTGAATACAAACGAGCTTCAGCAATATCATCTGCCGGATTGGTTGTAGCGGCTGTGTTAAAATACATAGCAGTTACTTCGCCTGTTCCGCAATTTGTTGCTTTTACTTTTACCCTCATCATTTGAACTGATGAGTTAGGACCAACCGTACCGGTTGTTTGTGAAGCAATACTTGAAGTATAGGTTTGTGGATTATCCATAATGGTTATGGTATAATCTTCGGTTTCTCCTGATGTTGTAACATTGCAAGAAGCTCCGTTACCGTTTTGAGTATACACTACCCTCATTCTGGTTTGACCGAGCAATGCAGAACAAGGAATGGTGAAACTTCCAACGTGTGTAACACCAATAAAGTCGACTTCTGAAGTATACACGTTTTCACCTGCATCTGTAAAGTCTCCATCCTGGTTATAATCAATATAGGCGGTAGCTCCACTTACTAATGGAGAACCAATTGTTGGACAGAATTTACCTGTTACACTAATGCTGGTTGCTACCACTTTTTGAACAACAAGACCATCAATAGTTGTAAAATCATTGTAACGGGTGTTACAAACTGTTGTATTGCTAAATGAGCCAATTGTTACGTTACTCATTGAATAGTTATTCGTTGAACCGGAAACTGCAGTACAATAGTTTTCTTTAATGCGTACTTTACCGACTGGTGCCGATACCAATGGAGCGAATGTATTACCATTGAATGAGATATCGATTAATTCAGCGTCTAATGAATCGCCAACTGTAGCTGTAGCTTTCACATAATAAACTGCCCAGAAATAATTGGTATCATTTAACAAAGCTTGATTTCCATTAACTCCAAATGTACCCCAAGCTGCCCCAACACCAATATATGGCGAACCAAAAACTGTTGCTGCACTGAAGGTATTGCTATGCCCTGTATAGAACACTTTGATTGAATCAATGTTTAAACCATCATTTCCTCCACCATTGGTTGAAAGACTCATTGCTGTTAAGTCAGCCGGAGCACCGACACTGCTGGTTACAACTGCAATTTTTAACAGTCTGGCAGCACTTGATTTGCTCACTGAGCTTGTAAAAATATGAGCCGCATTAGTTGATACATGTGTCATTTTTGCCGACACCAGTAATGAACCTGCAGGGTTACCTCCGCTTATAGTTTGCATACCCATTGCATAAACGCTATCCAATACAGCATCAAGCGTATTGCCAAGCGCAGCATTTGAACTTACATCGTAGGTAATCCAATAGTTATTAGTATCGTTTGGAGAAGACAACAAACCTGCTGCAATACTGGTGAAGCTAAATGCTCCACCAACAACGGTTGTTGTTTGAACCAAATTAGCTGTACTGAATGTCGCTGAATTTCCTGTTGAATACAATTTAACAGATGCTATATCCGCATCATCTGTAGTACCCGCTGTTCTGAAATACATTGATTCTATTGTTCCCGATCCGCAGCCTTGTGCTTTTACCGGAATACGCATCACAACACTGTTAGGTGTATTTACTGCAACGAATGCCGAAGTTTGTTTTGGTTGAGCCGATACAAATGAAATAGGGTTATTCACAACATTTATGGTGTAATCTTCTGTTTCACCATTGAAATAATTTGT
>CALRRW020000067.1:0-6894 GCA_943370695.1 Comamonas sp. lk
AAACCTTTTACCGACATGCAGATGATAGCTACACTCACCAACGTATGGAACAACAAACGTCCAACAGTAATTGTGGGAGGGAGTGAGTACACAGAATTATCTTCCAGAGAAAGAGAAATACTAGTTTTGGTATGCAAAGGAAAAACAAGTAAAGAGATTGCCGATGTTTTAAGCATAAGCCCTTTCACGGCACAAAATCATCGTGCGAAAATAATGGAGAAATTAGGAGTCAAAAATGCACAAGAGTTGATATCCAAAGCTTTTCAGATGGGTATATTAACATAGACCTTTTTTCTATGTGCGCTACCTCTTTTTGTATCAAAAGAGAACCCAACTTCCAACAATAAGCATATCGTTCAAAATGATTAAATTTAGCTATTGATACAGCCTGTCTCTCTGAATAGCTTTGTTTTGACTTTGCAAGAGCCTACACATAATATGATATCGCTCTGCTAAAAACCACATTTTTTGAACCACTTTTTAAATCGCTTATTATGAATAAAAACTTACTGATTCATTCATTTTGCTTAATGTTTGCGTTACTGGCCTTCGGCAAACTAGGGGCTACTCAATTAAATGGAATATACACCATTGACTCTTCCTTAACTGTAGGAACGGCCTCGAGCTTTAAAAACTTTACCTCGGCAATTGTTTACCTTACAGGGGTTGGTACCCGAACAGATGGAGGGCCAGCCAATAGTGCTCCATTTGGGATATCAGGACCCGTAGTATTTAATGTTGCTACAGGAACATACAATGAACGCGTAGTGATTACTCTCATTTCTGGAGTTTCACCTGTTAATACCATTACTTTTGATGGGGGAACGGGTAATACCGCTACCCGGATTATAAGATATAATAGTGGTACAGCAGGCGCAACTAGAGCAACGGTGCAGATTAACAGATGCCCCTATGTAACATTGCGCAACCTAACCATAGAAACAACAGGTTTAAATACTGGCTGGGGTATAAATATTATAGGAAACGCATCTCTTGCAAATCAGTCTTCTAGCGGCTGTAAAGTCAAAAATTGCATCGTTTCTATTGGAGGGAATGGCCCAGTCTCTGCCGGTATCGTAAATTTCAACGGTATTGTTATCAATAACAGTGCAACATCAGCGACCACAGGAGCACGTATTGACAGCCTTGAGATTGACTCCAATACCATTCGGTATGGTGGTTATGGTATTCTCGTAAGAGGTGCTTCTGGACTTGGTGTTGGGGTGAATAACAAAATCCGGCATAACAACATTTCCTTTTCCTATACTTATGGAATCGCCCTGGATTATCAGTCGAATAGCGAAACAAGTAATAATAACATCGCTTTAAAAGTTGAGAATACCAACTCTTTCGGTATATTTATGAGCAATAGCGGCACGCTGGGAACAAACAACCAAACGATTAAAGACAACAGAATTGCTAATCCTGGTACGGCAGGAATACAAGTACAAACCTCAGGAAATATCGGAACTAACAAAAGTATAATTGCAAACAATACGATTGTCGGAGGGTTTCAGGGCACTAGTGGCTCAGGAATATATTTATCAAGTAAAGGGTGGGGCGTTTATCATAATTCCGTAAACCTAGATATAGCTGGTTCAACAAGCACTTCCTCTTCTGCCTTGCAGTTGGGTTTCGCAAGTGGCGTTGGCAGCATAAGCATATACAATAATATTTTAACGGTTACGGGTAATGGGTTGGCGTTACCTTTTTATGCGGAAACCGTTTCACATATTGATAGTATGGATTACAACCTTTTTTATACCGTTAATCCAGGTAACCTTATATATGTGGGAAGTAGTTTTAACAAAACCAATTTTGTAGGAGGCGCAGGGTTTAATCTTCACTCTTTGGCTACCAATCCATTTTTTTCAAGTAATACCGATCTCCAAAGTAACTCTTTTTGTTACAGGGGTTTTTACATAGATAGTATTTCAAGAGATATTAACGGATCGGTGCGAAGCAATCCCCCTGCTATTGGCGCTTATGAATATGCTGGCGTTAATAATATTTCCCTTGAGGCAATACAACAACCTAGCGCTCCTGTTGCTGCTGGTTTGCAGAATATTGTTGTAAAAGTAAAAAACATAGGAACCAATACGGTTACTTCATTTTCCGTAAATTATAGTTTAAATGGTGCACCAGCTATCTCACAACTTTGGACGGGTAGTCTTGCTCCTTGCGACACAACCTTGGTAACTTTTTCCGGGGTTAATCTGTTAAACGAAAATTCGCTCGTTGTTTATACATCTCTGCCCAATACCGTTGCGGACTCTTATGCTGGGAATGACACATTGAATACATTAGCCTACACGCCTCTTAGTGGGGCATACACCATTGGTTTGTTGGGTGCTGACTTTCCTTCGTTTAGTGCGGCTATTACAAGGCTTAATGTTGGCGGAATGTCGGGGCCTGTAACATTTAATGTTCAAAGTGGCATTTATACCGAACAAATTGTTGTGCGAACGGTTACAGGTATATCCGCTACCAATAGTATCACGTTCAAATCTATTGCCAATCATGCCGACTCTGTAATATTGGATTATCCAGTGGCGCTAAGTGGTGCAGTTGTTAAGCTCGACAATGTAAATTATGTGAACTTTAAATACCTCACGGTAAGGTCTGCAACAAATAGCAGCAGAGCTTTCGAGCTTACACAAGCGGCCTCTTATGACAGTATTATCTATTGCAAAACAATTGCTGGCTCCGGTATTTTTGCTAATGCCTTCTCAGGAAGTAAAAATGTGTTTAGCAATAATACAATTACTGGAGTCGCAAACTCTCCAAACTCTCAGGGAATTTATATTTTGGGCTCCTCTAATCTTCCTTGCGATAGCAATACCATTATGACTAACATGATTAATGCAAAAGTAATTGGTATGTCTTTGGACAACGGAACAAATACAATTGTGGTCAATAACGTTATTATAAATGCAATTACTGGTATTATAAATTATTCGGGCAATAACCAGCATTTTTACCATAACAGTATCAACGCAAAAAATTACGGTATTCAAATCTCTTATGGCACAAGTGACAGTAATAATACCTGGAGAAACAATATAATTACCCATTCGGCAGCAGTAGGAAATGCTGCTGTTATAGACGACAATACGGGTATAAATAATACATGGAATTATAATTTATATTACTCTACCGGGGCCGATTTGTTCTCCTATCTTTATACCAGTTCGCCATCCGCTTATGCCTCGTGGCGAGCGACTGGACAAGATGCCAATTCAGTGGTAGGCAATCCCGACTTTGTAAGTGAAACAGACCTCCGCTTGAAAAAAGGTAGTTGTGGGAAACAAGGAATCCTTTTGGACAGTGTTACTAGAGATATATTGGATAGTACTAGGAACAACCCTCCTGCTATTGGAGCTTTCGAATATTTTTATCAAAACGACCTAGCCATTGACTCTTCCTTTCAAAAAGCAATAGTGGGAAACATTACACCAGGCTTGCAAAATTTAACAGTAAAGGTTAAAAATACTGGGGTAACTCCTATTTCTTCTTTTACTATCAACTATGTATTAAATAATGGGAGCCCCATATCAGAATTATGGACAGGTTTGCTAGCTCCTTGCGATACTGTTTCTGTTACTTTTTCTACTCAAATAGATATTGGTTTCGCCAATACAATTATTGTTTATTCCGACTTAGTAAATGGGATGAGTGACGATTATCCAATTAATGATACCGTAAAAGCTTCACTGTATGCAAGACTAAACGGAGATTATACCATAGGTCAAACAGGTGCCGATTTTACTTCGTTTAATGATGCTATTACTCGGCTTATTCATGCCGAAGGGGTATCTGGGGCGGTTAGATTTAATGTACAGTCGGGGCTTTATAACGAGAAGGTTTTTGTGCCTGCTATTATCGGAACCTCTGCTGTCAATACCATTACCTTTCAGTCGGCCGACATGAATGCAGACTCCGTTTTATTAAGCCATGTTTCAGCAGAAGATTCTGCCGTTGTAAAACTCTACAAATCCTCTTACATTAACTTTAAACATATTTCTGTAACGTCATCTTCTGTAGGCCGGGCATTTGATTTGGCCGAAACCTCATCCTATGACAGTATTGTTGGCTGTAAAATTAATGGAGGCAAAGCTGGAATTTACTGCGGCTATAGTATCAATGCTTCATCAGGCAATGCAGAAAAGTTTTTTGTAGGCAGAAACAATGTATTCAACTATAATATAATCACCGTATCGGGAGCAGGAGTTCAATATACCTTTAATATGGCGGGAATATTTATTGAAAGCAAAAGCAGTAACAGTAAAATTGATGGGGATAGCAATATAATAATGAACAATACCATAAACAGTAACATAAGAGCTGCTATATCTCTAACAAACACAACTGCTGTGCAGGTGCTCAATAACACAATCAACGCCTTGTCTGGCACAGGTATACTCATTGATTATGAAGTAGATAGCAGCTTGATTGCCAATAACAGCATTGCGTGTAACAACACAACAGGGGGGGTATTCGTACTAACTTTGGTCAAGCGAATCGCTTTTATCATAATAGCATTCTAACCTTAGGGGGTCCTCCTGTTTATCAATCAGGAAGCGATGCCAACACCTGGCTAAATAACATCTTTGCCAATATGGGAACAGGTTATGCGGCAACTATTCTCAACGCAACTAATAATGTATGGAATTACAATTTATACTACACCAATGGTTCCACTCTACTTTCTGGTTCAAACCCTTTTGCTGCGTGGCAAGCAATTGGAATGGATATAAACTCCTTGGTGATGAACCCTGGTTTTCTGAGTACTATCGATTTACGAATGGTAGACGGCTGCGGCAAATTTGGAACACCTTTACCTATTGTAAGCTGGGATATAACAGGTACTCTTAGAAACACCCCGCCAACTATAGGCGCTTTCGAATACTCAAGCATCAATAATCTTGCTATGAATGCTGTATTACAGCCCGTGGCAGGAAGAGTAACTTCAGGTATTCAGGATTTAATTGTGAGGATTAAAAATGCAGGAAGCAATACAATTAATTATGCCAATATAAAATATATGCTGAATAATGGAGCCCTTGTTTCTTTTCCGTGGTCGGGAGTTCTCGACCCTTGCGATACAATTTCGGTTACCATTGCAGGTTTAAATATGCTGGACAAAAACTCTCTAACTGTTTATACAGATAATCCTAATGGAGGCTTAGATAGCCAGCCAGAAAATGACACATTGACAATTGAATTGAACACTCCTCTTAACGGAATATATACTATCGGCTCATTAGTTACAGATAGTTTTGCCTCTTTTAATGACGCGGTGAATGCCCTTAAAACGGCCGGAGTATCCGGCAATGTGCTGTTTAATGTAAAAACAGGCACTTATACCGAGCAATTTATTATCCCAGATATTATAGGTGCTTCTGATACCAGCACGATTACCTTTACGTCCGCAGTTAATCATACCGATTCGGTTACGCTGATTTTTGCCGCAGTTAGCAATGCTCCTGTTGTAACATTGGAAAACGCAAGGTATATCAACTTTAAATGGCTTACCGTAACTTCTTCTACTGCTACAGGCGTAGCATTTAAATTATCTGGAACGGCTTCGAATAACAGCATCACAAATTGCAAACTTACCACAGGCGATGTTGGCATTAATGCATCGCCACTACCGGGTTTTGCAGGTAATAAAAACGTATTCAGCCACAATATAATTTCAAACACGATTGTTGGTATTTCCTTATTCGGAGTTCTTAATGCTTCTGTTTATGCAGATAGCAATATCGTAGCGTACAATACAATATCTGCAGAAACGGGTATTCGTGTAGAACGCACGCAAAACACCAAAATAAGAAACAATACAATTGCTGTTAATTCGAGCGGCTATGGGCTATTTTCTCAATTCAATAAACAGGGATTTGAGATAACAGCCAATACCATAACACAGTCTTCAACAGGAGCCGCGCTCCTTGTGCATTCTGCCCGTGGAACACAAGAAGCTCCTATATTGATTGCTAATAACTATCTGCTAAACACATTCCTAACCACATCATCCGGTATCGGTTTTGCAAGCTCAAACGGCTCTCATCTTCGTGTGTTTCATAATTCCATTATCGCTCTTAATGGCCGCGGTGTTTTGTCTACCAATACAACAAATACGGATTCAAACAATGTGTGGCGAAATAATATTATTGCATCCATGGGAACAGGAACCTCAAATATTGCCGCAGCTGATATTACCAACACTGGTTTAAATAACACCTGGAATAATAATTTGTATTATTGTGCTGGCCCTAATCTGTTTGCACCTTCCGCTAGTGCATATAACACTTGGAAGATGGGTGGACAGGACAAACATTCTGTTGTTTACCGCCCCGCATTTATAAGCACTACAAATTTACAACCGAACCCTGCAGACACTGCATGCTGGGCCCTTAATGGAAGAGGTACTCATTTGGATTCAACTTTAATAAAGACAGATATTGATGGAAACGCTCGCCCGTTAACTTTTGCAGACGGTGTTCCTGATATCGGAGCATATGAGTTTACCCCAGCCTGCCTACCGCCTCTAGCTACAGCTTTGCCTGATTCTATATCACCACTCATTACTACCGATACCACACAGTTGTTTTTGTTTGCTGGTGATACAATTGCCCACATTAAATGGTTGGCAAATAATAATATCCCTAAACTTGAGGTAAGGCAATATTCAGGTGTGCGCCCTCCAGGAGTTTCTGCCCCCTTAAATCACATGTACTTTTATATTACACCACAAGCGGCCGGTTCAGGGCCTTAGAATTACGACATTGATATACCTTACAAGGGAAACTGGATAGGCACAAACCCGAACGAGAACGAAATCAGGTTAACTGAAAAAAGACCAAACCAACCTTGGACGCAAATAACCTCATC
>CALRRW020000068.1:0-6869 GCA_943370695.1 Comamonas sp. lk
ACCTTTAATGAACTGTATTGGAAAAGTGTAACCACGCAGGTAAAACCCGAAACAGGGTGGGGGCAGGAGCTGCACATGCGCACCCAATTTGCACTGCGTTCGTTCCGTTTTACCGCAACCGCTGGCGCATTTAACCGCAACATGCGCAACTGGATTATGTGGCAACCATCTGCTATTGACTGGGTGCCGCAAAATGTGAAACAAGTATGGAGCAGGGGCGCAGAGCTGGATGCTACCGTGAGTTATACGTTTGCCAAATGGACATTGAGTTACCATGCCATGGTTAATTATGTATTGTCAACCAACACCGAAACCAGTACCCCCAATGATGAAAGTATCGGCAAACAATTGTTGTATGTGCCGCGCATTACCCAGCAGCACCAGTTGTGGGCAGCCTTTAAAACCTGGCACGTGGCCCTGCTCCAAAACTATGTGGGCATGCGGTACACCACCACCGATAATTCCGATTGGCTCAATGATTATACCCTCTTGACATTGTTAGCAGGCAAACAGTTTAACATCAAACAATATGCAGTGGTATGCAGTGTTCAACTCAACAATGTGTTGAATACCGATTACCAGGCCATAGCCGACAGGCCAATGCCGGGAAGAAACTTTTTAGCAAACATCAATTTTAAATTTTAACCATAACACACATGAACAACACCAGTTACAAAACCATTTTAATCGTTGCCTTAACGTTACTGCTTAAGCCCGCATCAGCTCAATACATTGCAACATTTGATTCGTTGCTTCAATCGGCAAACGATTATATAGATGGAAGCGGAGCCCCGGTTGAAGGATCGTTTGCATCCGGCCAGGTACATTTTTACAACGCCTACCAAACGGCCTACGGAGGATACTGGAGCACAGGCTGGGCATATTCAAATGTGAAAAATGATACGCTTGCAGGATTTGGAAATATATATGCAGCCTATGCTGCCCAAGGCAATGCAGCCAGCAGCAAGTATGCAGTGGGCCAGCAATCCGGCATCATGGCACTTACCCCTGCTGATGTGGGCAAACCCGTAAAAGGAATGTATGTTACCAACGGAACCTTTGCAGGACTGAGCATGAAAAACGGTGATGCATTTGCCAAAAAATTTGGTGGTGTTTCCGGTAACGACCCCGATTATTTTGTACTCACCATCCGTAAATATACCAATGGTGTATTGGGAGCCGATAGTGTAAATGTGTACCTCGCTGATTTCAGGGACAACAACAACTCGCTCGACTATATTGTAAAAGATTGGAAGTTTGTGGATTTAACTTCACTGGGAAATGTTGACTCACTTTATTTTGTACTTTCATCAAGTGATAATGGTCAGTTTGGAATGAACACACCGGCATTCTTTTGTGTGGATGATATCATTACCGATAGCGATACGGCCGATTTTGAAAACTTATACCTTCAGCCAAATACATACTGGAACAAACGCAGCACCTCACTGAGTAATATGATTGAGAATGCCGGGTTTATGTTTCGCAACAGATACAGCGTAGCCAGCTGGGGCGATTCATGGAGCGGAGGATATGCCATTTCAACCATGAACGATACCGTTACGTCCGGATATGAAAACATATTCAGCAGTTATGCAGGTTCGGGTTACAACAGCATGGCTTATGCAGTGGCGCAGCAAAATGCAAAAGTAATTTTGCCATCTGTTACCGGTTTAACCTTAAAAGGTGTATACATTACCAACAGTACCTATGCCGCACTCAGCATGAAAAACGGTGATGCATTTGCCAAAAAATTCGGTGGTGTATCGGGTAACGACAGCGATTGGTTTAAGGTTTCGTTTGTAGGGTATCAAAATGGAGTTGCCGATACCGTAGAAGCTTACCTTGCTGATTTCAGGTTTGCCGATAATACACAGGATTATATTGTGAAAGAATGGAAATGGGTTGACCTCTCAGGGTTGGGCGATGCCGATAGCATAACCACGATATTAACCTCAAGCGACAACGGACAATTCGGGATGAACACACCCGCATTTTTTGCCATTGACAATTTGGAAATGGAACAATCAACAGGTATCAGCACCGAAAAAGTTTCGTTACCTGTAACCCTGTATCCAAACCCTGCAACCGATGTAGTAACCATCGAAACACAGGCAACCACAACGGTAACCATTTTTAACATAGCAGGTCAGTTGGTGAAAACACAAACACTTGCCGCAGGAGCCAATACCGTTATAATTGATGAACTTGAAACCGGAGTGTATATCTTGCGTTTGGAAAGCAATGGAGTTGTTGGAACGAGAAAGTTGATTGTTGAATAATTAGGGGACAGGGATTTGGGGTTAGGGATTAGGGATTAGGGATTTGGGGTTAGGGGACAGGGATTAGGGATTAGGGGATAGGGGATAGGGATTAGGGGATAGGTGTGAGGGCATTGGGTTGGTTGAGGAAAGAATGAGAGGGGGAATAACCCAAACATTTATCCGGCCAAAGGCAGGATCAAACTCCCCCGATGCAACTTCTCCTGTTATTGTTTTTACTTAGGTATATGAAAAGAAAGAGCCTTATTTTAATTGGTTTATGTTGTTTGGTTGGGTTGTCGTCATGTGACGATAAACCCAAACCCGATGACGATATTGTGATTCCGCCACCCATTAACGGTTCGGTGTGGATTGTGAATGAAGGTAATTTTCAATCCGGAAATGCTTCGCTTACCATTTTGGATTTTGGCGAAAATAAATTGTATGAAGATGCTTTTGAAAGTACCAACCACCGCACCATTGGTGATGTGTTTCAATCGGTGAATGTGATTAACGGAAGAGCCTTTTGTGTGGTGAATAATTCGGCCAAAATTGAAGTGGTGAACCCGGAAACCTATCAGAGCATTGCTACCATTCAGGGGTTTGTTTCCCCGCGTTACATCCTCGAAGTTGCACCAGGCAAAGCGTATGTTACCGAGTATTATTCCAACCGCATTTGTGTTGTGGATTTAAATGCCAATCAACTGGTGGATTCCATTCACGTGGATGGCTGGGGCGAAGAAATGGCCGTGTGCAACCAAAAAGTATATGTCACCAATCCCCGCACCGGTTACCTGTACATTATCAATCCCGCTACCAATACTGTGGTGGATAGCATTGGGGTGGTAAAGGGTGGTGTAAGCATCCAACTCGATGCACAACAAAAACTGTGGGTATTGAGTAAAGGAGATGCCGCACAGAATATCAAACCTGCACTGCAACGTATTAATACCTTTGGCGATACGGTTGAACAAACATTTACACTCACTTCGGCCGAAGGAGAGGTATCCCGTTTGCGAACCAATGCCAGTAAAACAATATTGTACTGGCTGGGCAAACATGTGTACCGCCACAGTATTGCAGATGCCGCCCCCTCAAATGATCCGTTTATCCGTTCCGTGAACCAGAATTTTTACGGACTCGGTGTGCATCCCATTTCGCATGAAATATACGTAGCCGATGCCAAAGATTTTGTGCAACGCTCCGACATCAACCGTTACCATACCGATGGCAGTTTGAGTGGTTTTTTCAAAGCTGGTATTATTGCTTCCGACTTTTATTTTTATTACCCATGAGTGTGCCCAATCAACTTCCTCCCCGCAACGAATTAGTAGAAGGTGTTCATTATTATATCAATGAGCAGGGATATTGGGTGTTTACCGAATTGTACCACAAGCTGCGCGGTTATTGTTGCGTGAGCGGTTGCAAACATTGTCCCTACAAGAAAAAAGATTAAATCATATCAGAAATCCGAAATCAAAAATCCGAAATCACAAATTTGAAATCTCAAATCTCAAATCCGAAATCCTACATTCTCCCCAGTACATAGCGGATGGTTTTGTCCATTAGCGCTTGTCCGTTTTTGCTGAATGTTTGGGTGCTGCGGTTGGCCATAATGGCGTTGATGGAAACAGCCTGGTGCCCAAAGGTATTTGCCAGGCCATATATTCCGGCCGTTTCCATTTCAAAATTGGTAATCCGGTTGTGGCCCGCAGTGGCTTTGGATAAACGGTCAATTAAGTTTTCGATAGTAGAAGGGGCGTTCACAATCCTTCCCTGGGGTGCATAAAAACCGGAGCAGGTGGCCGTAATACCTTGTAAACAATCGCTGAATGTTTCAATTAAATTCCCAGGAGCTTTTACCAGATATGGTTGTAAAAAGGGAATGGACAATTGGTGTTGCAAAGCGGTTTCCAGTTGTTGTGTTGCCTCATCTTTTGTGTAAGGATAATAATGCATCAGCACATCCAGTCCCAGACCATAGGTGCTGGCCAGTATAGAGTCTACCGGAATATCTGCTTGCAAACTTCCCGAAGTACCAATGCGGATAACCTGAAGTTGTTTGTTAGCCGGTTTCGGCAAACGTGTTTGAAGGTCGATATTGGCCAGGATATTCAGTTCGTTCCACACAATATCAATATTATCGGTACCAATCCCCGTGGATAATACCGTGAGGCGTTTATTCCCCACATACCCCGTATGCGTTACAAATTCACGTTTATTTTTGGTTAATTCAATCTTATCAAAATGTTTCGAAACCTCGGGAACCCTTTCCGGATCGCCCACAAAGAGAATGGTATCTGCAATGTCTTCGGGGTGTAAATGCAGGTGGTACACAGAACCATCGGCATTCAAAATTAGTTCGGATTCGGGAATTTGCATAAAAATGGGTTTATGGATTAATGAGTAAGGTCATTTTGCTAAAACCAACAAGCAACCTACCTTTGCGGTGCAAAATACAAAATGCAAATCACTATGGAAACCCAAAAGAAAAACACCATCCTTGTTCCCGTTGATTTTTCAGACATTGCAACCAATGCATTAAACCATGCTATTGAAGTTGCCAAACATTTTAACAATAACCTTGCGTTGCTTCATGTTGTTGAAGAGTCGGTATTGCCAAGCTTTTTATCGTTTGGTAAGGACCATGCATCAGCACAATCAGCTTCTGAGCAAATTTCAGAAAAACTGAATGCAATGGTTGCTGATATCAAAGCAAAACACAATATTGAATGTAAAGCCGTAACCAAAACCGGCCGCATTTATAAAACCATTGCCGAAACAGCCAACGAATTGGGTTGCGACAGCATTATCATGGGCTCAAACGGTGCAGCAGGATTTGAACAGGTAATAGGCAGCAACGCTTCACGTGTTATCAGCCATTCGGATGTTCCTGTAGTGGTTGTGAAACCAGATGTAAAACCATTTAAAGCATACACCAATATTGTATTTCCCCTCGACTTAACCATTGAGTCGCGCCAAAAAGTGAAATGGGCCATCCATTTGGGTAAAGCATACAAGTCAACCATCAGCATCCTTACCTACAAAGTGAGCGATTCGTTTTTGAACAACAAAATGACCCTCGGTTTGCGCCAGGTTGAACGTATGCTCGAAGAGAATAATGTTGATTATACAGTAGAAGTATTGGAAGAAATAGAAGGTAACTGGGCCGAGCAAACATTGCGTTTTGCCGAAAGCACCAATGCCGATTTGTTGATGATCATGACCCAATCGGAAGAAAGAGGCATCAGTGAATATATTATCGGAACATATGCACAACAAATTGTAAACAAAGCAACCTCTGTTCCCGTAATGTGCATCAACCCGCAACCAATGGGGTATAAAACAGATTACACAGGATAAGAAAAAATTGAGATTTGAGATTTCGGATTTTTGATTTTGAATTTCGAATTTGAGCATTGGATAAAAAAAAGCAGTCTTGAAGAATTCAAGACTGCTTTTTTTATGTGTTTAAGCCAATCGTTATTTTGTTTCCATAATTACAAACGGCACAATCATTTCTTCCAAACTAATACCTCCGTGCTGGAAGGAGTTGTTGTACAATTTTACATGGTAATTGTAATTATTGGGGTAGGCCATAAAATGGTCTTCGGTAGCAAACACAAACCGTGAGCTGATATTTTGTTTGGGCAAAAATGCTTCGGCCGGATCTTTTACCGTGAACAATTCGTTTTCGTTGTAATTTAAATTGCGTCCCTGCTTGTACCGCAGGTTGGTGCTGGTGGCGCGGTCGCCCACTATTTTTACAGGATTGTTCACCCTTATGGAACCGTGGTCGGTGGTAATAATTAATTTTACTTTGTGCTGCGCCAAACGTTTTAAAGCATCAAACAAAGGTGAATGTTCAAACCAGCTTTGGGTAATACTGCGGTATGCCGCTTCGTCTTCGGCAAGCTCTTTCATCACATTCATTTCGGTGCGCATATGGCTCAGCATATCCACAAAATTGTATACAATAACATTAAATTTATTGTTGAGCATATTCGGAATATCATCCACCAGTCGTTTACCTGCATCCAGGTTGGTTACTTTGGTGTACGACATTTTTTCACGGTATCCTTCGCGCAGCAATTGTGCCTGCAACAATTCCTCTTCATGTAAGTTTTTACCCTCGTCTTCTTCTTCATCTACCCATAAGTTGGGATATTTTTTCACAATTTCCGAAGGCATCATTCCCGCAAAAAAAGCATTGCGCGCATAATGTGTGGTGGTTGGTAAAATAGTGAGGTATACATCCTCGTGAATGGTTCTGAAATATTCATTGAGCATGCTTTGAATCACTTTCCACTGGTCGAAACGGAAATTATCAAGCAATACCAAAAACACCGGTTCCTGTCCTTTAAGTTCGGGCAGTAGTTTTTGTTTCACCACATTATGACTCATCGCAGGTGTTGCCGAATCCGGTTTGCGCAGGAAGTTGATGTATTGTTTTTTAACAAATTTGGTCCACTCGCGGTTGGCTTCACTTTTTTGCATCAACAGGATTTCGTCCATTCCCGTTTCACCACTGCTGGCCAGTTCCAGTTCCCAGTAAATCAATTTGCGGTAAAGCGTTACCCACGATTCAAAATCAAGCGTATCGCTCAG
>CALRRW020000069.1:0-6867 GCA_943370695.1 Comamonas sp. lk
ATTGGTGAAGTTGGTTCCGTCTGTAGACTCTTGCCATTGAATGGTATAATTAACACTATTTCCTCCTCCGCTGATTGAACCACCTATAATGTCGGGATTACCACTTGTACAAAAACTTGCAGTTGAAGGGGGATCAATTGTATTGGTGAGTGAAGAATTAACAGCAATAAGAATAACATTACTGTAACTTGTACATCCTCCAGTAACTACGCGTCTTCTATAATAATAGTTTCCAACAGTTAAGGATGGTGGATCATAAGTTGCAGCATTGTTTGTTCCGCTGGCCGATGCATAGGTTGTTCCATCACTTGATTGTTCCCACAAATAAGTTCCGCCTGGCGCATTTGCTGCAATCACAGGTGGATTTCCCGAATTACAATATTCAAGAATGGTAGGAGTCGTTAAGGTATTCGTAATTCCGGCAGATACGGTAATAGCGATTACAGGTGTACTAATTACCGCAGCACAAACTCCGGATGTAACCTGTCTCCTATACCAAATATTAGCCGTTGCTACTGGAGGGTCAAAATCTTCAGATGTACCAACAGATGTAACACCTGTAGTAAATCCCGCATTGGTAGCACTTTGCCACAAATAAGTGTATGGACCCGCACCACCTGTTGGAGTACTGCCATCTATTATAGGTGGATCAAATGACCCGCACGAATTCGTAATCCCACTATAGGTTGTGGTATTGGTTGGAGCAGTTCCGATATAAATTGGAACGGTATTACTGATTGTAACCCCGCAACCCGCAACGGTAACAGTTCTTCTGTAATAATAAGTTACTGTTTCACTTGGAGGATCATAGCTTTGGGTAGTTGCAATAGATGCTCCCCATGAAATACCATCAGTAGATCTTTGCCATGCGTATGTTGCAGAAGTAACAAGAGTTCCCACAATATTACCCGCATTACCACTTGCTGCACAAAATGAAAAAGGTGAGGGCGATGTAAGTACGTTATTACTTCCAGCGGTTACCGCATTATTGGTTAAAATATTATCACAACCTGTTGTAATAGCATCACATTCTGCCTGAGGATCAGTTGGCGGAGCCGCATCGGGGTTTGTTGCATCCGGATCCGTAACGTCTGCAGGTCTCATAATACTTGCCGATACAATTAATTTTGAACCAACAGGAGGAGTTACCAACGTACCTGTAATATAATATGTAACCTGTCCGCCATTGTTCATGTTCAGGTCTGAATTAACCACCCCGTCTGTGGCTACGTTCGTGGACGTAACTGTGGCTACACCGGCACTTACTGCAGTGGAACAACTCACGCTGGTGAGCGTGGATGTTGGATACGTAAACTGAAATTTGGCCCCTGTTACATTATTTGGCCCTGCGTTTCTTACCACTACAGTATAGGTTACAGATGCCCCTGGGCAAATTGAAGAAGTACTTGGTGTGATGCTCACTGTTTGCAAATCAGCTTCACGCAAGGCAATTGTGATACTTGTTTCAACCACATTTCCAGGAGCGTATGTCCAAGTATCCAAAATTTTACTATTACCACCGTCATTAGCTCCGCCACCACTATTTCCAAATTTGTGACCATTACCACTTGTCGAATCCGGGCCACTTCGCACCGGCACAATTGTTCTGTTCAATGGGTTTGCTGCACCGCCTGTAAAGGTTAATAATGAGTCGTTCCAGTAAACCGAATCGGCATTAGCCACAACAGCTCCGGTGGTTCCGTCAACCCTCTGGATAATTACCCCACCACGGTTATTCTCAACATCTATCAATGGAAAATGAACTTCTCCACCAAGCAAAAATACACGTATTTTAATTTGTGAGTTTGTAGAAGCAACAGTTGCCCCTAGCCTGTTTTTACCATCCCAATAAATTGAATTGGAACCATAATTTGCACTACCCGTAAGCCTCCTGTCTACAGCATCGTTATACTGCCCATTACTATCCAAATCAATGTCAATGGCATAATTGGAGGCATCACTGGCAGTAAAATTGATATTCCCTCCCGCAGGTGCAATACCTGCAGCATTTACCGTTCCTTCTATTCCCGTAAATGAAAAATTCGAAATTAAAGGAACAACTGGACTCGCCAGTCGCAGCCAGGTTGTGGCATCCGAAGTATTGGATGTGGTTGGTAAATCTGATGCTGGTAATCGGTAATAAATTTTTTGGGTAATATCATTAAATGCGTCCGGTGTTCTTGGATCTTTAATGGTAGGATTGGTAGTTGTACCCAAACTTGAGTAACTCGCTTCATCATTACTATTTTTAATACCTTTATTATTGGTAAAAAAGGCTGAAGAAAATCCTTGTAGTCCGTTAAAATTCAGTTTGTAATTAAATCCGTCTTTTGTTTGAATATAAACGCTGGCCCGCAAACCATCTGTGTAAACACCATTGTCCATAGTGTTGTGAAACATAATGGTATAAACCCTTCCCGGTATGAATGCACCACCCCTTCTTACCGAAACATCCCAGGCTGCAATCAAACTTCCCGTTCCAGGTGAGGCACTCCAGTTGGCATTTGCAGCAACGTTTGCAATATAATTCTCAACGGTTAAATCAATTGAGCGGAAATCAACACGCCAAAGTCCTTGTTCACCTGATTGTACAATGCGCGTATAAGGTGTATATCCTGTAGTAAAGCCCGGATAATCCGGACCATTTAATTCTTCTGTTCTATTGCTTATTTTTCCAATAACCAAATCTGTTCCCGAAGTATACGTTGTGCCATTCGGTGCTGTCAAATTGATTGTAGCCGACCCGCCTAATCCCTGTACACTTGATCCTACATATAGTGTATCTCCCACATTTACATATACATAGTGTGTTCCTTCTGTTGGAAAAGGATTCGTTACATAAACCGTATTTCTACTGGTAAGGTAAGCCCTGAGCCCGGTTGCTCCACTCGGATAAAGATCCTTACTACCATCCGCTTTTACAGCTAATGGAGCCAATATCCCTATTGCGAAAAAAACGGCAATGGCTAATACTTTTCCCAGTATTGACAGGCGTTTAAGTGAACAAGGCTGCAAATAATAAGAACATCTTCCACCTTCAGGCTGGGCAGTAAGGGTGGTCGAAAAAAAGCGTTTATAAAATTGATTCATCTCGGAATACACAAAATACATAAGCTCCGAAGAAACGGTATAAATCCTGGCCGTTTTTGGGAATTACATCAAATTCGTTTAAACACTTGTGAGCAGCAGTATGGTTGTTTCTATTAGTGTTTTCGATACATTAGACCCGAAAATCGCTTTATTTTAAAAGCATTGATAAAGACTGTTCGTTTATACTTTTAAACCACATTTGGTCATACTGTTTGAGCGCAAAATCATTGTTTGAACCATTGGTTTTAATGGGAGTTGAAATTCTTTGACCGCATAAACGTGGTTTCGTCAGAAATCTGAAGTATTATTGATGTTGTGAAAAAAGAAGGAATATTTTTTTCAGTGCTGATGGCGTTGTTGTTCTGTCAACCCGCATCTGGCCAGGTTTATCCGCAAGGTTATTTTCAATCCCCAATGGATACCCCCTTATATCTCAGCGCCCCTTTTGGCTCGCTGCGGGAGAATCACTTTCACAGTGGTATGGACATTCGTACTTACGAAAAAGTAGGCCTGCCCATTTATGCAGTTGCCGATGGATATGTTTCGAGAATTAAATATTCCCCGTATGGCTATGGAAAAGCCCTGTATATCGATCATCCGAATGGATATACCAGCGTATACGGTCATTTGCAAAATGCCAACGGGGCAATTGCTGCCTATATCAAAAAATACCAATATGAAATCCAAAGTTTCGATTTCGACCACTTTCCCGGACGCGATAGAATCCCTGTAAAAAAAGGTGACACCATTGGTTGGAGCGGAAACAGCGGAACAAGTACCGGCCCCCATTTACACTTTGAAATACGCAATACCCAAACCGAAGAAATTATCAACCCGCAATTATTTGGGATTCCTGTAGCAGATAATCAGGCTCCCGCCATTCAAAAAATAGTTACCTATATTTTCACTAATGATGGCACCAAACAATTGCAGCAATATACGTTCAATTTTAAAAACAGTTTGCTCACCGATTCTGGTATTGTCTTGTTAGATACTATTTTGATTCCACAACAATTTGTTGGATTCGGAATGGATGCTGTGGATTATTTGCAGGACCGGAAAAAAGAGTATAGTGTGTATGGCTTGGATTTAAAGATAGATTCGGCTTTTTATTACAAATACCGGATGAACAAATTTGCATTTAATCAATCACGTTGTATCAATATCCATATTGATTACGCCTGGTATAAAAGAGAAGATGAACGTATTCATAAATTGTTCATTGAAGATGGCAATGCCATAAAATTATATAGCTATTTGCGCAATAAAGGAATGTATTTACCCCAGGACACACTGGCTCATTTGATTACTTTTTCCGCATATGATTTTGCCATGCGCACCAGTAAAGTATATGCCCGGGTAAAGGCCACTAAAATGGCACTGCCAACCGAATCAGGTAAAAATATAGTCGCCAAATGTTTGCCTGCTAAATCCACCAGTTTTCAAAACGCATTTGTTAAGGTAACCATACCTGAAAAATCATTATACGATACACTCAATATTGAGTATGAATTATTGCCAAAAGAAAAAGATATGCTGTCGGCCACACACCGCATTCATAACATATACACACCGCTATCCAAAAACATCTCCATTGCTGTACGACCAGATGAAGTGCTGAAGCCGGAATGGGAATCAAAATTACTCCTCGCGTATTCGGCAAACGGCAAAAATTGGCGCAGTGCAGGAGGGGAGTTCGAAAATGGATTTGTAACCATTAAAAATAATGTGTTCGGATTTTATGCAGTGAGTATTGATACAATTGCTCCCGTAATTGTACCCCTTTTTAAAACCAAACAACAGCTTACGGATAGTATTGCCCTGCGTTTTAAAATAACAGATAATTTTTCAGGAATCAGTTCATATAAACTGTCTATAAATGGCAAGTGGGTTCTGGCAGAATATGATGCGAAAAACGATATTCTGGAATATTTTTTTGACGAAAATACCCCTAAACCAAAACTAGAAATAGAGTTGATTGTTATTGATAAAAAAGGTAACACAACAAAGCTCAATACATCAGCAGGTAAAGACGGAAGTAATTAGTAAATAAAGTGACGGAACGTAATCAGCGTCCAACTCTTAACACTCAGGTAAACTTTGCTGTTGCAACCAATCAGTTTTTTTAGACCTAAAAATAAAAATAAAAACAAAAATGACAATACTAAAAGAAGGAGTAAAAGCACCCGCATTTAAAGCTCAAAACGAAAAGGGGGAGACCGTATCTTTAGCTGATTTTAAAGGCAAAAAACTGGTATTGTATTTTTACCCTCAAGATAACACTCCTACATGCACGGTTGAAGCCTGCAACTTACGCGACAATTATAAATCGTTTCAAAAACAAGGCTACGAAATTTTAGGCGTAAGCCCCGACTCGTCCAAAAAGCACACCAACTTTATTGCCAAAAATAATTTGCCATTTAGTTTACTGGCAGACGAAAATCTTAGTATTATCAATGCCTATGGCGTGTGGGCTGAGAAAAAAACATTTGGTAAAACGTATATGGGTGTGGTACGAACCACATTTGTCATTGACGAAAAAGGAATAATTGAAAAAATAATTGATAAGGTTGAAAGTAAAGTCCACGCAACACAAATTTTATAATTTTTTCACGCCATTGTAAATAAACAATAATCCTCCGCTAATGATAAGGTGGTTAATGTCCTTATCGTTAAACCAATTGTCCGAAATCGATAATTTAAGTGCCCCCACAATGCCTGTAAGCATTGTAAACACAACACCCATGCAGAATAATTTAAAACCATCGTTTCGGGTTCGTTGCCATTGTCGGAAATGAAAAGGCAATGCAATAAGGGCAATACTGATTATGGTATCAACCGTGATAATGATAAATTTTTGCGTAATCAAAAGCAGCAACAGGCATGCTATGAATTTTGAGATCACCAGGATGTTCCATGTTTTTTTTTGTGGTTCGTTGGCTACAAACTGAAAGCATGCTTTTACAATATAGCCATTGGCAAAAAGTGAAAATATCCACCCCGCCATTTTTAAATATTGATCAGTGTAAAACGTAAACAAGTGACCGAACCCCGATATTATTGCCGACAATGCCGTGTATACGAAAAAATACTCATATGAGGTAATTGTAATATTGGTAACCGGTTTTGTTCTGAGTTTGGTGAAACAAATAAAGGCAACAGTTGCTATTACCATATCGGTTATAAACAAGTTTGGTTCACTTAACGTAATGCCTAATACAGAAAATGTAATATCGTTTGTCATTATTGTTTTAACCTGTCACGGCTCATCAGCATAAAAAGTATAAAAAGCAAAGCACGCATAAATTTATAACTTGTCCAACGGTATATTTTTTTGAGCCAGGTTGTGCTTGCAGCAAATTGCTTCGCATCTACTTTGGTACATCCCGTTTGGATAACATTTGCCAAAAAGGCCTCAACATGTTTTACAAATTGTTCATCTGCTATTTCTACATTGGCTTCAAGGCTTCCATAGTCGCTAAGCGCGTTAAGATTGTATGAGCCGATGGTCCCCCAAACTCCGTCTGAAATAGCTATCTTGGCGTGTAGTACAGATTTATTCCATTCATAAATAGTTACATTATTCCCCAACAAAACTCCGTATAAATATTTCATGGCCGCATTCAAAAATGGAACGTCCGAATCATGTCCTGTAATGAGCGTGATTTTTACACCCCTTGCAGCTGCTTTTTTTAAGAGTCTTCGTTTGGTGAACCCCGGTAAAAAATAACTGGCCACAATAATTAAATCATGCTGGGCATTACGAATAGCATGATG
>CALRRW020000070.1:0-6861 GCA_943370695.1 Comamonas sp. lk
TGATGATTTGGTTGACGAAGTTTTTGAAACAGTAAACGACAGGGGAAAGGTGCTCAGGATTTTGATGATGGCTAAATCGGCTATTCGCCATAATATGCGCAAGGATATTCCAAGTTTTGTTCTGCCAACGTGTTTAATATGGGGTAATAATGATACCATTACGCCACCTGAAGTGGGTGCTGAATTTCATACATTGTTGCCCAACTCCGAGGTTCATTTTTTGGACGAGTGCGGTCATGCACCAATGATGGAACAGCCTGCTGCATTTAATACAATTGCAGACGCATTTTACCAAAAAATAAATGTAAAATGATAGCAACAGCATTACTTTCGGCAGATATTTTTCCCTTAAAAAAAACGGATACCGTTGAGAGTGCCCTTGTTTTTATGCGCGACTGGAAAGTGTTTCATTTACCTGTTGTGGATAATGGATTATTGTTGGGTTATATTAATTTTGATGATATTGTAGAGGTTTCGCCTAAACAAAAGATAGAAAAACTAATTGTTCCGAACACATCCTTTTATATACACCATACCCAGCATCTGTTTGAAGTTATTGCGCAGTTTGCTACAACAAAATATACCTGCATAGCGGTTTGTAACTCAGATAATGAGTATATGGGGGCGATAGGAAGTATGGACATTTCCAGTGCTTACCTCAATTCATCCCTGGCTCAGGCGGGTGCGATTATTGTGTTGCGCATGACTGCAACAGATTTTTCGCTTGCTGAATTGTCGCGTATTATTGAATACAATGATTGTAAAATCATCAATGTATTTATCAATGCCGATAAAGAAAATGAATCTAAAATTTTGGTATCGTTAAAACTCAACAAACAATCTATTACAAACGTTATTCAAACGCTGGAACGGTATCAATACGATATCCAGGCATTGCATCAGTTGCAGGGTGAAAATCCGGAATTGAATACGAGGTATGACTGGCTGATTAAATATTTAAACACATAAGAGCAAATGAAAGTTGCTATCTACGGGAGGGTTTTTAAGAAGGAAAATGCAGCTGTTATTCAGCAGTTGTATGACTATCTCCATCAGAAAGACGTTGACTTTATTACAGAAGAGGTTTTTCTTGCTCAGTGTGTTGCCTCCGGAATTAAACCGCGGCTAACACATACCTTTTCCAATCAGGAGGACTTGCTAAAGGGCGAAGTCGATTTTATGATTGTATTGGGTGGAGATGGAACTATTTTGGATACAATGATTTACATGTATCAAAAGCCGATTCCGGTATTGGGTATCAATACAGGCCGCCTTGGGTTTTTGGCAGGTGAGTCCAAAAATGATATTCCCAAAGCAGTTGATAATTTGTTAAAGGGTCATTTTACAATTGATTACAGAGGTGTTTTGCAATTGGAAGCAAGTATTCCTTTGTTTAACGGAGTAAACTATGGGTTAAATGACTTCGTTATTCATAAAAAGGACTCATCCTCAATGATTACCATTCATACATATGTGAATGGTGAGTACCTCAACTCATACTGGTCGGATGGACTTATTATATCAACCCCAACAGGTTCCACGGGCTATTCTTTAAGTTGTGGCGGTCCAATTTTATATCCAACTGCAGGCAGCGTTGTCATTACACCCATTGCTCCGCATAATTTGAATGTAAGGCCAATGGTTATTTCAGATGAATATGTTATCTCATTTGAAATTGAAGGCAGAAGTACCGGCTTTTTAATCACGCTGGATTCTCGTTCAGAGAGCATTACTTCTTCGGTTCAGCTGGCTGTAAAAAAGGCAAATTTCAGATTTCCCCTGATTCGGTTTAATGAAGAAAACTATCTAAATACCCTGAGACGTAAGCTTATGTGGGGACACGACAATCGGAATAATTAATATAGTTACCATTTGGATTAACTCTATTAATTACTTAGTTTTGGCACAATTAAGAAATGCACAGAATGAAGGTTTCAGCTTATATTTCAAAAATCCTCTTGGTAATTTTCGCTTTAGCGGGAGTAAAATCGTATGCTCAAAAAACGGAAATAGGGGGCGTTTTAGGGGTTTCCTATTACTGGGGAGATGTCGTAAACACTTTCCAGCCATCAACTGCCAATATTGGCGGTACGTTTTTTATGCGTTACCATTTGAATAGCCGTGTGGCCCTCAGAGGGAATTTGAGTTACGCGAAACTTGGTGGAAGTGATGCCGACAGCAAAGACAGCGAATGGCAACGTAACCGTAATTTTTCTTTTACAACTGAAATTATCGAACTTTCAGGTGTTGCAGAGTACAATTTAATACCTGATAAAAATAAAGGAAGAAGGGTAAAAACAGTGTTTGTGCCATATGTATTTGGTGGTGTTGGGCTTTTTTATTTTAATCCGAAAGCAATCAACCCAGTTACTGGTCAGGAATTGGCTTTGCGCCCATTAAAACTGGATGGTAAAGGATACTCACCGGTTGCAATTTGTATTCCACTCGGTATCGGTTTCAGAACGTATTTAACCCGTAACTGGCAAATTGGTGTTGAGTTGGGGGCAAGATATTCGCTGTCATCTCATATTGACGATGTTGCCGGCAGATCGGAATACCCATCTGTGAATGACTTACCGAATGAACAGGCGCGTATTATGTTTGATCCGAGCAAGGCCAGAATTGAACAAATTAAGGAGAGTGGAGATACTTATGTTCCGGGCAAAAACTCTTCGCCAGGAGATCCACGGGGTAAAAATGAACTTATTAGTGATGTGTATTTTATAGGAGGTGTAACTCTTTCATACAGGATATGGCCTAGGGGAGCAGCAAGAAGTTACGGAGGAAGAGCTATCCGTTGCCCACGATTCTATTAAGAATTATCAAAATTTATTTACACTTTAAGCGTTCCTATAGTTGATATGCACATAAGGCTCAAGTTTCTCCCGGCACTCATTTTATTCTTCATCTTATTCAAAGGCTTCGAAGGAAGAAGTCAGGGGATAGAATTTGGTGTTTTTTTGGGAGCTGCTAATTATATGGGTGATTTGAGTAATGATGGAGTGGTATTATCAGAAACAGGTTTTTCGGGTTCCATTATTGGCCGCTATAATATAGGTGAAAGATGGGCGGTGAAAGGTTTTTTCGGGTATGGACAAATATCCGGAAGTGATCAAAATGCCAACACAAGCTTAAAGAAAAGCAGAAATCTTAGTTTTTATACAGATATCTACGAGGTATCGGCTCAAATGGAGTTTAATTTGCGCAAAAACAGCTATCGGTACACTTCTTCCAAAAAAATAATACCCTATCTGTTTTTGGGGGTAGGACTATTTAATTTTAACCCACGAACCAAGCTGGGTGGGGTTGAATATGAACTTCAACCTTTGGGAACCGAAGGACAAGGAACCACCACTTACAACGATCGTAAGAAATATGCATTAACACAAGTGTGTATGCCAATTGGTTTCGGATTCAAAAAGAAACTGACCAAACGTTTATCCATGGGATTTGAATTGGGCGCGCGTTATGCTTTTACCAATTACTTGGATGATATTGGCGGCACATATGCTGATTCGCGGGTAGTTGGGAGGTCAAACGGAGATGCGGCAGCAAAACTAAGTGACAGAAGCTGGGAACTCACCCCCGATGGCAGACCTTTATTTATTGATGGTGACAAACGTTCGATCAAAAAAATTGATATAGCCGACATATATTTTATGGGTGGAATTACGTTCACGTACATATTCCCAAATGCAGGCATGAGATGTCCAAGGTTTCAATAAGGAAATTTTCCGTTTTGTTTATATTCACCCTTCAGAGTATGGTGAATATTGTACTGGCTCAGCGAGTTGAAGTGGGGGCTACTGTGGGTTTTGCCAATTACGTAGGAGACCTTGCACCTAGCATGGTGGTGAGCGAAACTAAACCGGCATTAGGTTTTTTTGGAAGGTATAATCTTTCCAGTTCGTTTGCCCTTACAGGTGGCATTAATTTTACACAAGTTTCGGGTTCCGACAAAAATTTTGATTTTAACAAACCCCGCAATCTTAGTTTTAGGTCCAATATCACTGAATTTTCAGGAATTGTAGAGTTCAACTATTTTAAATATGGGTTGGGGGTATTGGATAAAACATTTACATCCTACGTTTTTTTGGGATTGGCGGTGTTTAAATATAATCCTCAAGGGTATATCCAAAATGATTGGGTGGATTTGCGGCCAATAGAAACAGAGGGTTCAAGATATGGAACCGCATCTGTTGCAATTCCCTTTGGCATCGGTCTTAAATGGAGGCTTAGCAAGCACTTGGCACTTGAGTCGTCATTTGGATTCAGAAGAACCTATACCGATCACCTTGATGATGTGAGCAAAACCTATGCTGATGTTGCCAAGCAGCAGTCAACAAAAGGCACATTAGCAGCAACATTAACAGACCGGTCGGCTGAGTTAAATAACGGCACGCCCCAATATCAGGCCGGATACAGAAGGGGAAATTCTGATTTTAACGATTGGTATGTTATCGGAGGGGTCACCTTAAGTGTACGTATATTTGACAGGCAAAAGTGTGCGAGATTTTATTAAATTCGCAGGCTTACAGAAAAACATGAGTTTTAAAAATCAACTTAACCTTTCCAAGTTACCCAAACATATAGCCATTATCATGGATGGAAATGGCCGTTGGGCTAAGGGGAAAGGTAAATTCAGAATATTCGGGCATCAAAACGGTGTTAAAGCCGTTAAGGAATCGGCAGAGGCTTGCGCAGAGATTGGTGTTTCTTACCTTACGTTATATGCATTTTCTACCGAAAACTGGAGCAGACCGAAAGAGGAGGTGAACGCTTTGATGGAATTATTGGTTTCTACCATCCGAAAAGAAACCAAAACGCTCATGAAAAATAATATTCGCCTTGAAGCTATTGGTGATATCCTGGATTTACCTGAAAAATGCCAGCGTGAACTAAAGGAAGCAATGGAAGAAACCAAAGACAATACCAGACTCACCTTGGTACTGGCCCTGAGCTATAGTGCAAAATGGGACATGGTAAATGCCATAAAACAAATTGCAGCCGATGTAAAAGATGAAAAAATAACGGTAGCCGAAATAGAAAATAAAACGATTGATGCATACCTCTCCACACGAAATACACCTCATCCGGAGTTATTGATACGCACAAGTGGCGAACAACGGATTAGTAATTTCCTGTTGTGGGAAATAGCCTACAGTGAATTGTATTTTTCGCCAAAATTATGGCCGGATTTTAACAGAGAAGATTTGTACGAAGCAATTTTTGATTACCAACAACGCGAAAGACGTTTTGGAAAAACCAGCGAGCAAGTAGTAGCCAACTAGATGAAACTAACCAAAAT
This sequence comes from Comamonas sp. lk, assembly GCA_943370695.1. GTDB lineage: Bacteria > Bacteroidota > Bacteroidia > UKL13-3 > UKL13-3 > UKL13-3. The sequence continues at coordinate 5,309 of CALRRW020000070.1, forward strand.
TTTATTCATTGTTTTGCTCATTGCTTTTGCAAAAAATGCATGGTCGCAAACGGCTATTGATACACCTGTGATTGCTACGGCTCCTAATGTATTTATTGATTACAATAATCCACGCACCTATATCCTGGCCAATATTGTAGTTACCGGAACCAATTTTTACGATAAGAGTGTATTGATGGTGCTTTCTGGATTAACTGTTGGCCAAAAAATCAGGATTCCATCGGAAGAAATTACCAAGTCCATTACCAATTTATACAAGCAAAAATTATTTGACGATGTAAGTATGCGCATACTGGACATTGAGGATGATAAACTAACCCTGGAAATATTTTTAAGAGAGAAACCCAAACTTTCTTCCTTTGCCATTAAGGGCTTGCGCAAAAGCAAAGCCAATACGTTGAGAGAGGAAATCACACTGAAGGCAGGTCAGATTATTACCGATAATTTGATAACCTCTACGCAAAATGAGATTAAAAGGTATTATGCCGAAAAAGGCTATTTGGATGCCAAAGCCACTATTACTCAGATTCCTGATGATGCTAAACGTAATACAGCTAAGCTTAAAATTGAAGTAGACCGTGGGAATAAAATTAAGATTCATGACATTTTAATTGAAGGAAATACTGCACTCAGCGATCAAAAAGTAAGAAAACTCTTAAAAGATACGAAGCCGAAGTACCGCATTTTTTCAAAATCGAGGTATGAAGAGGCCAAGTTTGAAGACGATAAACAACACATCATTGAGAAATACCTATCGCTGGGTTACCGCGATATTGCTATTGTAAAAGACTCTGTTTACAGGTACGATGACAAAACCCTGGAGATTAAAATCGTGCTTGAAGAAGGAAGAAAGTACTTTTTCAGGGATATAAAGTTTGTGGGAAATACCAAATACACATCGGATGAATTGATGAGTATATTAAAAATAAAAAGTGGTGATGTGTACGATCAAGGGTTATTGGAAACAAGACTCAGAATGAACCAAACAGGGCTTGATATCAGTACCTTGTATATGGATGACGGATACCTTTTTTTTAATATCAATCCGGTTGAAGTTTTGGTTGAAAACGATTCGATTGATTTGGAAATACGCATGTACGAGGGAGAGCAGGCGCGTATTAACAAAATAACTGTGGTGGGTAATACCAAAACCAGTGACCATGTAATTTTACGTGAGTTAAAAACAAAACCGGGCCAGTTATTTAGCCGCACGGATGTTACACGTTCACTTCGCGATTTATCTCAATTGGGTTATTTTAATCCGGAAGGGTTAAACGTAAATCCGATTCCCAACCAGGCAAGTGGTACGGTGGATATTGAATATAAAGTTGAGGAGAAACCAAATGATCAGATTGAATTATCGGCAGGATGGGGAGCAAGTTCGATTGTGGGAACCCTGGGTTTAACCCTGAATAACTTCTCAACAAGGCGCATGTTTGATAAAAAAGCATGGGCTCCGGTTCCAAGTGGAGATGGCCAGCGTGTTTCATTGAGGGCGCAGGCAAATGGAACTTCTTATCAATCGTATAGCGCATCCTTTACTGAACCTTGGC
>CALRRW020000071.1:0-6747 GCA_943370695.1 Comamonas sp. lk
AAATTGTTTTATTGAAGATTTTATCTGGAAAGGTCATGCCCTTAAAATTACCTTCCAGGATGGCAGTACCTATGAGTATTTTGGTGTGCCACACTCCTTATACACCAAGCTCATCAATTCAGATACACAAGGTCGATTTGTGAGACGTCATATTATTGGCGGATCCTATACCTACAGGAACCTGAGTAAGAATGCTGCGGTTAAAGTTTAAGTAGCTGTCGGGACCGCGAGACCAAAATCAAAAATCTCACATCAAAAATCAAAAATCTTACATGTCATTTACCTCACTCGGCTTATCCACTCCTTTATTAAATTTTTTAGCTAAGCTGGAGTTTACCCATGCAACGCCTATACAGGAGCAAGCTATTCCGGCAATTCTCGCTCAAAAAGATGTTTTGGGAATAGCACACACAGGTTCGGGAAAAACGGTGAGTTATGTATTGCCTGTATTGATGAATTTGCAAGGCAAACAAGCCAAAAGCAGACATGTAAATGCATTGGTATTGGTGCCTACACGTGAACTTGCCGCACAGGTTACGGAGGTGTTTAAAGAGTTTGGAGCGGTGATGCCCGAAAGGATAAAGTCATTGGCCGTATATGGCGGGGTTTCCATTAACCCGCAAATGATGCAATTGCAAGGTGTCCATGTACTAGTGGCAACACCCGGAAGATTGCTGGAGTTGGTTGAAAAAAATGCTGTTCAGTTGTCGGAAATAGAAGTATTGGTATTGGACGAAGCGGATAAAATGTTGAACCTTGGTTTTAAAGAAGAGGTTGATGAGATTCTGGCTTTGTTGCCCAAGGTTCGCCAAAACCTGTTATTTTCTGCTACACTCAATGAGGATGTAAATAATATCAACCAACAAATACTGCACTTACCCGTTGTTATCAATATTGATACCCAAACGGAGCAGGCAGCAACCTTGATTACCCAAACGGCTTATGCCGTAACTGCCGATAAAAAAGGGCCCTTGTTGCGTTATTTAATCAGGCATCACGATATGAAACAGGTTTTGGTATTTACCTCATCCGTATACCAGGCCGATAATGTTGCCGATAAACTGCGCAAGAATGGGATTGAAGCTGTTTCCATACACAGTAAAAAAAGCCAGGGCGCCCGAACCGATGCCTTAAGACAATTTAAACAGGGCGCCATCCAGGTACTAGTAGCAACCGATTTACTTGCCCGCGGAATTGATATCCAGTTTTTGCCTTTTGTTGTCAATTACGAATTGCCCCGTTCCCCAAAAGATTATATTCACCGTATCGGAAGAACGGGTAGGGCTGAATCCAGTGGCGAAGCTATTTCACTTGTTTCTCCCGAAGAAGAACACCACTTTGGTGTTATCCAAAAAAAGATGAAGAAAGTAGTATTGCTGCAAAACAGTATTGACTTAGGATTTTAATGCATATCTAAGGTTTATAAAACCGGTACACACAATCCACCCTGAATAATAATCCATCTGCAAAATCTGCATTGAGTTGTTTGCGGTCGTCACCAAAGCGGAAGGCACTCAGGCCCCAGGCAACTTTATCCTGGATATCATATAACCGGTAGTTCCTACCCACACTGTAACCGATATTGGCTTTTAGCAATAATCCTTTTATCGGCTCATAACCTAGGTAAGTATAAATTTCATTGCTGGTTTTGGCAAGGTATTCTCCGTTATCATGGTAATAAGGATCGTGTAAATTAAACGTGCGCACAAATGCCTGAAATTTGATGCCCGTAAAAACAGCAGGTTTGATTCGATAATTGGCATCTACAAAAAAAGGTAATGAAATATCGGTTTCAAATTTTTGGTTTGGGCTTTTGTAATACAAACCAACAATAGGAGAGCAGAACGGCCCGAATAGTTCCGCATTGTAATACATCGCCAGTTTGTATTTTAAGTTTGCACTTGCCGCGTATTTAAACATCCATAAACCTCCCAGTTGAAAATCTTCCCGGCTCAAACCTCCTCCCGGTTTTTTAAAATCGGATGCCAATCGGGGTAACAGGATGAAGCTGGTTGTCCACTTATCGTTGAGTTTATGGTTAACCCCAAGCTTTGCAATAATACCTGCAACACTGCCACTGCCGCCCGTTGGCGTGAGTCCGGCATACATCCATTCCACATCCAGTCCGGTTATGATTGATGTTTGGTTATTTACCTTAATGGGTAGGGTAGCGTTGAATGAAAAATCCTGAACGCGCGTTTTGTTCAACGAACTGTCAAACTGGTTTAAAGGAGTATTGGAATAAAATACCTGTACCAAATCGAGGTAGTTTTGGGCGAGGGATACATCTGATTTGCATATAAAGAGCAAAACGAGTAAGAGCAGTTTTGTTGGTTTCAAATTGAAGATGATTGGCCAATGCCGAAGGTATAACTTTTGAAAGGTAATTTATCTGTTGAGTATGTTCGATTCTTTTCTTACTTTCGGTAAAAATACTTCACTATGATTTCAATGTATATTATCATCGCGTTTGCTTTGCTGGTTGTTGTGCTTTCACTTGTTACGGTGCAGCAAGGGACCATTGCCGTTATCACCATGTTTGGGAAATACCGTAGGGTATTGTACCCGGGCTTAAGTATGAAAATCCCTTTTCTGGAAATGATTTACAGACGAATTTCGATTCAAAACCGCTCCATTGAATTGGATTTTCAGGCCATCACACAAGATCAGGCCAATGTGTATTTTAAGGCGATGTTGTTGTATTCGGTAGTGGATAACAAAGAAGAAACACTTAAAAATGTTGCCTTCAAATTTATGAACGACCGCGATTTTATGACGGCACTTATCCGCACCATTGAAGGTTCCATCCGCGGTTTTGTGGCTACCAAAAAACAATCCGAGATTTTGTTGTTGCGCAAAGAAATTGTCGAATCTGTTAAAGAAAGTATCGACCAGGGTTTGGAATCGTGGGGATACCATTTAATTGATTTGCAGTTAAACGATATTACGTTTGATGAAGCCATTACCAAATCAATGGCACAAGTTGTAGCGTCTTCTAATTTAAAGGCAGCAGCCGAAAACGAAGGACAGGCTTTACTGATTACCAAAACCAAAGCGGCCGAAGCAGAAGGTAACGCCATTAAAATTTCGGCCGAAGCGGAGAAAATTGCTGCTCAATTACGCGGACAGGGTGTTGCATTGTTCCGCAAGGAAGTGGCCATTGGTATGAGCGAAGCGGCTAAAGAAATGCATACTGCCGACCTGGATGCTTCTTTTTTGTTGTTTAGCATGTGGACCGAAGCAGTGAAAAACTTCGCCACTGATGGCAAAGGCAATGTGATCTTTTTGGATGGCTCACCCGATGGGATGAACACTACCCTCAAACAAATGATGGCCATGAATGTGAAAAGCGACAACAAGAAATAATTCGCTTAACAACTCATTTTAAACGTTTCCATTTCCAGTATACCTGATAGGGATAGTATTCATAAATGATATTGTCTTCATTAAGTGTATAGCCCTTCGCAAAGTCTTCATCCGCTTCATAAAAAGCGGCCTTGCTTTGCATTTCCTGTTGTTGTAGCTCGTAACATTTTCCTTTGTAATATTTGGCATCAGCAAAATGCGGATACAACGCAATGGCTTTGTCAAATACTTGAATAGCCTCTGTATATTTCCCCAATTCGTAATGCGCTATGCCCAGGTAATACAGTTCATTCGGATGCACCCATTCGTTTCCTTTCGACTGTACCGTTTGCTGCACCAAACTGCTGAGAATGGTTAATGCGGCATCATATTCGTTTAATTGCAAATGGCACAACGCGATGTAAAAATCGTATGGATGATCCATCACATATCCTCCCGGTTGCAGCCGCTTGCATTGTTCAAAATCAATCATTGCCTGCCGGTAGTTTTTGGCGAAAATACAGTGCATATATGCCCGGTAGTCTAACCACTTATTGTCGTATGCCACAGCCTTATCCAGGTAACGCATGCCGATATCATATTTGTGCTGTTTAAAATAGGGCATACCCCGTTGTTGCCATAAATAGGCCACGGTTGAATCTTCTTCCAACCCCTGTATGATGTATTGTTCCCACTCTTTGTTGAAATAGCTGTATTTCCAGGCTCCGCGCTTAAGGTATTTTGCAATAATTGAATCCTGACGAGCCTGTGTGGAAACATCCCTTGTTTGCCCCATCATGTTAAAGGATAAGAAAAAAAGGAATAGGAAAGTTGTAAATAGTTTCATGCCTTGTTAAGATGATCCAATCGAAACTACTCGTTTAGCTGCGAAATGGAGCTTAATCTTTTCTTAAAAGAAGAAAGGGCGTCCCTGCCGGTAAGCTTTGATGCTGCCCAAAATCCGACCATCACCATTGCCAAGCATAGAAGATTTTAGTTAAACTGGCTGCGTGGCCTGGAAAATGCAATAAATATTGGAAAAGATATAACTCAACAAAAGAATTGTTCCTACAATTTTATCAAACCGAAGTGCTTTTTCCCTTTGCGATTCTTTAATCAGCTTTAAAGAATACACCGAACACGCAACCACCATAAAAACAAAAATAAGGGTTATCCCATGCAACAGGTCAACTAAGGTAAACGATGTGGATTCCGGCAATGTGGAATCAATCACATACTTGTTTCCGATAACGGCAAACAAGGAGCCCACACTTAATGTAAAACGGGACTCAATATTTTCGTTGTGAATAAAGAAGCATAGAAAGGATAGCAGGAAGGAAATATACATTCCGATAAATAACTTGAAAAACAAACCCCACGAATCGCGCTCAATTAATATTTGCATTTTAAAAGCGCTGAACACGGCTTTTGCTTCCGGTAAGGCCGGATCTCCAAATGAGGTTTCATATTTTTTGATACCGGTTGATATTCTGAAACTATCGGTAATAATGTACCAGCCACTGGCCGTCCATTTCGAATAATGCTCGCCAACCGTGTCTTCGGCAAACACCAGCGAACTGGCGTCATATTGCGAGTTTTCAATGGAAAAACGCAGCTTCTGTTTGTCGAACGGGAAACTTTTGATTTTCCAGGCATCTTTCATCACACACTGCAATTTCATCAGCATGTAGATGCGTCCGTCTGCAAGTGTATCTACGTTATAATAGGATTTCTCAAAGGTTTTGGCCATTGGCACTTCCAGGTATTTCGAAAAATCGAAATCCGGATTTTTGTATTTGAGCCATAACCAAAGGTTAATCGTGTATTGTTTCTCCTTAAAATCAATATCATGAACACTTGTAATGTAAATACCAGTGTATACCGTATCCGGAACTTCATCGGCAAAGGACACCAGGCTTATAAAAAGGGAGAGGAGCAATAAGAGTTTTTTCATGGGTGTACCGTTCTTACGGCAAGGTAAGGTTTTTTACCGTTCAGTGGCTAGCAGTTCCTGTTTTTGCAAAAAAAAGCCCGACCAAACTGGCCGGGCTTTTTAGTGTTTACTTGCAACAGGTACATCCGCAAGAGCAACCCGTTGTGGGGCAAGAATCTCCGCAGGTGCAGTTGGTACAGTTACAGTTGTTGTTGCTGCAGTTGTGCTCCCGGAGAACAGCTGCATTGGTTGGTATGTGTTTCATGTTGTTGTCTGTTTGATTTGACGATACAAAACTACAACCGCATGTCCTCGCATGTCTTACAGCATTCGCGGTAAAATGTATATTATTTTTGGATTACACTTGGAACCCTTTGCGTTTGGCCGCACCTATTTTTTTGAAATAAGAGGGTGTTAACCCGGTGTGTTTTTTAAACTGTGCCGATAGGTGGTGAACGCTGCTATAGCCTAATAAGTCGGCAATTTCGGTAAGGTTTTTGTCTTTATACACCATCCATTCTTTTGCCCGCTCAATGCGCAATTGGATAAAATAGGTTTCAATGGTTATGCCTTCAACAGACGAAAACAAATCACTCAGGTAGGAATAGTCATATGGAATTTGCGCTGTAAGGTACTGCGAAAGATTTGGTCGGTTTGCCCCATCCTGTTCGATGCTCAGCAAATATTCCCTGATTTCCTTTTTAGTATTTTCAATGAGTTGGTTTTTGCGGGTATCAATCAATTCAAATCCCAGTTGCAACAAACCCTCAGCCAGCTTCTTTTTGGCCACTTCGGTGATGGTTTTGTAAAGCTCCACTTCACCCATCAATACGTTGGTATACGGCTGTTTCAATTGCTGAAACAGATTTTCCACGCTGCTGATACAACGCTGGCAAACCATGTTTTTGATGTAGAGTTTCATGGGTGGTTGGGCAATTCGTTGGTGTTGGTTACTTTACAAAGATAGGGTATAGCGTAGGTTCTTTCAATGACAGATAGGGTGGTTCTCCATAATAGAATGGATGTTGCAATCATTAGCGATGTATCACTGACATTTTTTTTGTTATTATTTTCGTAAATTTGAGATAAATAATTCCAAAATGAAACTTACGTTAAATATAACTGATAGTGATGTCAATAAAGCTATTCCGCTTATTGCTTATTTAAAATCGTTGGACTTTATTTCAATTGAGCAAGAAGAGGATTTTGTGTTGCCTGAATGGCATAAACATCTTGTACGGGAGAGGATTGATGCTTCCGAACCTAGCCAGTTATTGGATTGGGATAAAGAGAAAGATACGCTTAAACTGGATTAAAGAACACAATGGCTTACTCCATTCAATTAGAGCCGGCTGCGCTTGATGATATTCAACAAGCAATAGCGTATTATAATGAACAACACCTGGTCTAGGTAAACGATTTTACAACACAATCAACGCTTCCTTCGATGCCATCAAGTTGAATCCTTT
>CALRRW020000072.1:0-6746 GCA_943370695.1 Comamonas sp. lk
ACAGGATTTTATCAACCACGCAAAACAGTATACCGGGAAAGACCTTGATTGGTTTTTTGAGGGATTGATGACAACAACAGAGAAGCAAGACTGGAAGATTAAAAGCATCAAAAAAAGTACCGAGGGGTATGTGCTGAATATCCAAAACAAGTCGGAAATCAATGCCCCGGTGAGCATCACGGGATTGAAAAACAATGCGGCTGTTAAAACCATATGGATTGATAGCATTACCACAAATCCTATTTTGTTCCCACAAGGCGATTATGATGTGATAAGGGTGGACGCATTTGACAATACAACAGATATTGACCGGAGTAATAATACCATGCGTACCAAAGGCTTGTTGAAAAAATGCGACCCCATTACTTTCAGGTTGTTTGGTGATGCGGAAAATCCTTACGAAACCCAGGTGTTTTATTCGCCCATTGCCGGAGCCAACTTATACAATAAGGCCATGCTGGGGATGGTGTTTTACAATAGCCTGGTTCCTGTGAAAAAAGGAACAGAGTACATTATTGCGCCTATGTATGCCTTTGGCACGAAAGATTTGGCAGGAACAGCCGAAATTCAACGGCATTTTTTAACATATGGATTTGCCAAAAGGGTAACCATTGAAGCAAAGGCGGCCCAGTTTGCGAGTGAATATTTTGCGCCCACAACGTATACAAAATTCCAGGGAGGGATTAACCTGGAGTTAACACCTAAATTGATGCGCACCTCTCCGGTAAATACGATTTATGGACGGATTGTGCTGGCAAACGAAAGGGGCAGGGGTTCCGATTTGTTTACCGGAGACAACTTTACGTATACTGATTTAGGATTTACTTCGGAACAAAAAAGAGTCATCAACTCATATCATTACGCCATCAATTACCAGATGGGAAACACGGCCAGCTTGTTCCACAAATTAACGGTTGACGCTACGCAGTTTATCAATTATGCAAAACCCAAAAAAGGATTCACAGCCCGGTTTTTTGGAGGTGTGTTTTTGAACGATTATAAAAGCGCATCAGGGCGAGAAGATTTCAGAGCAGGAAACAATACCGGTTTGTATGACTACACGTTTGATCAATCGCAATTCGGACGTGGCGAAAACTCGGTAATATCAAACAGCTTGTTTGCCCAGCAATTGATGTACGGTGGGCTGCAGTTTAAGGAGCTTTATCCAATGGCCACCACCGATAAATGGGCAACGGGCCTGAACCTGGAGACCACCATTCCGGGAATCATTCCGCTTGTGCTGTATGTTGATTTGGCTTTTGTGAATGCCAACGAAAGTTATTACGATGGAAATATTGGCGGAATGGTGGCCAAATACACACCCACATTTTTATATACATCGGGTATCAGTCTGGTGTTGTTTAACGATGTGTTTAGGGTAAACATCCCGGTAATGGCCTCTTCTGCAATTACGGATTATTACAAAGGCAACACCCCCGGAAGTGTAACGGGGGCCCAACGTTACACCGAGCGGATAACTTTCTCCTTAAATTTGAATAAAATCAATCCGGTAAAAGCGATTCGCAAAATTTCATTTTAAGGACAACCGAAACGCAGTACATTTGCAACCATCAGACACCATATAATTTAGAGCATGCAAAATTTTTTAGAAACACTTGGTATTAAAGATATCAACCATGGAACATCAACAGGAACAACTCATTTTTCTTCGGCAGATGCAGTTGTAAAGGAAATATATTCACCGGCAGACGGGAAGCTGATAGGCAAGGTAAAATATACCACTCCTTCTGAATACGAACAGGTAATTACGGCCTCGCAAAGTGCCTATTTAACCTGGCGCACAATGCCGGCCCCAAAACGTGGCGAAATTGTTCGCCAGTATGGAAATTTATTGCGCGAATACAAAGAACCGCTCGGTAAATTAGTGAGTTACGAAATGGGCAAAAGTTACCAGGAGGGATTGGGCGAAGTGCAGGAAATGATTGATATCTGCGATTTTGCCGTTGGTTTATCCCGCCAGTTGCACGGATTTACGATGCACTCGGAAAGACCGAACCACCGCATGTATGAGCAATGGCACCCCATTGGTATTGTGGGTATTATTTCGGCCTTTAACTTTCCTGTGGCAGTGTGGAGCTGGAACTCGATGCTGGCAGCCGTATGTGGTGATGTATGTGTGTGGAAGCCTTCGGAAAAAACACCGTTGTCGGCCGTGGCTTGCCAAAACCTAATGGCGCGTATTGTGAAAGAAAACAATTTGCCGGAAGGATTATTCTGCCTGGTAAATGGCGATTATAAAGTGGGCGAATGGATGACACAGGATGTTCGCATTCCGTTGATTTCGGCTACGGGCTCTACCCGCATGGGTAAAATAGTGGGAGCAACCGTTGGCCAACGTTTGGGAAAAAGTTTACTGGAGCTTGGCGGAAACAATGCTATTATTTTAACACCACACGCTAATTTGGATTTGGCATTGCTGGGCTCAGTATTTGGTGCAGTGGGAACGGCAGGCCAGCGTTGTACAACCACTCGTAGGTTAATTATACATGAAAGCATTTATGAAACCGTTAAACAAAAGCTGGTTAACGCATATGCACAATTAACCATTGGCAACCCATTGGAAAACAATTTGGTGGGTCCGCTTATTGATAAAGATGCTGTTAAAAGCTACGAACAGGCTATTGAAAAACTGAAAGCAGAAGGCGGAACGATTTTATGCGGAGCAGAAGTGTTAAGTGGTGCAGGATATGAATCGGGTTGTTATGTAAAACCCACCATTGCTGAGGCTAAAAACGAATACCATATTGTGCAGGAAGAAACCTTTGCACCGATTTTATACCTTTTGAAATACTCCACCATTGACGAAGCGGTAGCGATGCAAAATGGGGTAAGACAAGGCTTGAGCTCGTCCATCTTTACCGATAATTTGCAGGAGGCAGAACAGTTTCTTTCGGCATGGGGTAGCGATTGCGGAATTGCCAATGTGAACATCGGAACATCGGGAGCCGAAATTGGCGGAGCTTTTGGTGGTGAAAAAGAAACAGGTGGGGGCCGCGAGTCGGGCTCGGATAGCTGGAAAGCTTATATGCGCAGGCAAACCAATACCATCAATTACGGAAAAGAGTTGCCATTGGCACAAGGAATAAAGTTTAATATATAGTCGAATTAAATTAGGGGGCTTAACAATCAAATAATTAGCGGATAATAGTATCTTTGGAACAGGATTTGATTTAACCGAGGAACCAATAATGAATAAGATGAAAAAGTATGTTTTGTTAACCGGCTTGGTTGCTACTGTATTCACTGCACAAAACCAGACGAAAATGGCGGATGAGGTATTGTACGAAGTAAAGAACCGTTCCAATACTGCATTTACCTTTGGCGAAAAACTGACCTACAGGGTTCATTATGGTTTATTAAACGGGGGAAGTTGCGAATTTGTGGTAGGGGATAAACCGGCCATGGTGGGCGATAAAACAACCTATCATTTAAAAGTGCAAGGCAAATCAACCGGAATGGTTGACATGATGTTTGGTGTAAAAGACGAGTTTGAATCGTATATGGACGTGGATGCTTTGTTGCCATGGCAAGCGGCCAAAAAGGTAAAAGAAGGAAATTACAAAGACTCTGATTTTATTATTTTTGACCATAAACGCAGAAAAGCGAACAGCAAAAAGGGAACAATTGACATTCCGGAAAACACCCACGATATTATTTCGGCCATTTATTATGCGCGCACCACCGATATGGGTAAAGCCAAAGTGGGCGATGTGTTTCCGATTAATTTCTTTTTGGATAACAAAAACTATGAATTTCGCTTTAAGTTTTTGGGGCGTGAAGTGATTGAAACCGAAGCGGGATCCTTTGCAACATTAAAAATTCGCCCACAGGTTGTTGAGGGTCGCGTGTTTAAGGATTCGGAAGCCATTACCATGTGGGTTACCGATGATGATAACCATATCCCATTGCGCGCCCAATCAGATATTTGGGTAGGTTCACTCAAAGCCGATTTGATTAAAATGAGCGGTGTGAGAAACCCGTTAACGTCAAAAAGATAAAAAAAAAAGCCCCTCCCGCAACTTGCAGGAGGGGCTTTTTTATGCAACTGTTTTTTAGGCAGGATTGGCCAACAACAAAATAATGATCATGGGAACAAACAGGCCAACAAGGATGACGATGGTTTTGCGGGCCGCTAGCGACAACGAATGAACATTGCGGAGCAACCAGTGCAGACCGAGCTGGATAACCCAAAAAAAGAGGGCGTACACAAGGAGTATAACGATGTTCCAAAAGCTTTCAAACGTTTTGAGGCTGTAGTAGCCCTCATCAATAAAGCCTAAGAAAAAACAAAACACAAAGGCTGCAATTAAATAAAGAAGAGCTGGTTTCATGGTAAAGATTTGATGGGTGATGCTCCCTTAAACGAAAAAGCCCCGCAATAAATTATTGCAGGGCTTTAACAAAATCTATTTGGACGTTAAATCAAAAATCGTCATTCTCAACTTATTTAACGGTATCCATGTGGCAGATAAGGTCCACCACTTTGTTTGAATAACCCCACTCGTTATCGTACCATGAAACAACTTTTACAAAGTTGTCGTTCAATGAAATACCGGCTTTGGCATCAAAGATGGATGTACGTGAATCTCCCAAAAAGTCGTTTGAAACAACTTCGTCTTCTGTATAACCCAAAATACCTTTCATATCGGTTTCGGATGCTTTTTTCATTGCGGCTTTGATGGTTTCGTAGCTTGCACCTTTATCCAAACGGCACGTTAAATCCACAACCGAAACATCGGGAGTAGGAACACGGAAACTCATTCCGGTTAGTTTTCCTTTTAGTTCAGGAATAACCAAACCTACTGCTTTTGCTGCACCGGTTGATGAAGGAATAATATTTTGGTAAGCACCACGGCCACCTCTCCAGTCTTTTGCACTTGGTCCGTCAACCGTTTTTTGTGTTGCGGTAACTGCGTGAACAGTAGTCATCAAACCTTCAACAATACCGAAGTTATCGTTTAATACTTTGGCAATGGGAGCCAAACAGTTGGTGGTACATGATGCGTTTGAAACAACCGTCATATCGGCTGTGTATTTCAAATGGTTCACACCCATTACAAATGTTGGGGTATCATCTTTGGCAGGAGCACTCATGATTACACGTTTTGCTCCGGCTTTGATATGTGCAGCTGCTGTGCTGGTTTCCAGGAACAAACCGGTTGATTCAACAACATACTCTGCACCAATTTCGTCCCATTTCAAGTTTTCAGGACTTCTTTCAGCGGTTACTCGGATTTTTTTACCGTTTACCACCAAGTGTCCGCCTTCAACTGAAACTTCGCCATTAAAACGACCATGCGTTGAATCATATTTAAGCATATAGGCCATGTAATCAACCTCAATAAGGTCATTAATACCTACGATTTCTACTTTTGGATTGTTGATGGCAGCTCTGAAAACTAAGCGCCCGATGCGGCCGAAGCCATTGATTCCGATTTTCATATTCTCTGGATTTAGTTAATTGAATCTTGTTTTTAAGCGGTGCGAATGTAGCTATTGGCAGACTTATGAAAAAATTTTGACAAAAAATTTTGAATTTCAGAAAGACCCCTTACATTTGCACTCCCTAAAACGAACATGGCCCGTTCGTCTATCGGTTAGGACAAGCGGTTTTCATCCGCTAAAGAGGGGTTCGACTCCCCTACGGGCTACATAACAAACTAAAAGACTTGCATGAAAATGCAGGTCTTTTTTGTTTTATGTGAGTTTGTAGACAGTGGAGTGGATGCTTTTCTGATTTCACATCAGATTCAAGTTGTTGAAGATCAAACAATTTCTAGGTTAGTGTGTAGTTTGCAATTATTAAATATCTCTTCCAGCGCTTTAAATACTTCGTTCAAATCCAGCACTTCACCTCGAAAAATCAGCGTGTTATTAAACGAATTATATCCTCGATAAACATTTGCAGCAGAAGCTCCTCGAAAAGATGGATTCATTGCTAAATCCCTATATATTACACTGGAAGTATTGTTAAATAATTCTTCAATTCGCTCATCGTAGTGCTCAAAATGATTGCGAAATGTTCGATCAGAAAGAAGGTTTGTCTCTTCTACTTTGAGCATTTTCCGTAACCTTTCACCCCGAATCTTATTGTCTTTACTGATTGGCCAGAGAATCTTAGAGATGTTTCCTGTCGCAACAAGAATAGATTGAATTGAACACCAAACTTCAAGTCTGTCGAAGCTTTCATGTGTTGCCTGTAAACGCTCATTAGCTCTTTGCGCAATTTTTGATTGCAGCACAATTTCACTAATTAAAACTATTTCTTTGAACTCTTTCATACTGTTTTTATTTAATCTCAAGGTCTCAAAGTAGACCACTCATATCTTTTTCGCTATAAAATAGCTACCCTTCTTGTTTTTACAAACGCCATTCTTTTATTCAGCCATTCTTTGTGCTCATTATTATTTCTGAATAATGAATTGATAGCCTTCGTGCATATTACTTCAATAATATCTTCGGCAGCCTTATTGTAGTCGTGTATTATTTTTCTAAGATTGATTTCTTCTGATTTCCCTCTGTGAGATACTATATATATCTTTTCTATATCTCTCAGGGTTACTTGGCTTACCTTAAAGAAATCTCTATTTTGTTGGTTATGCTTTTTGTTTCCATCTATTTTGTAGTTTAGGGTATGTGAGCCGATTTTATTTCTTAATATAACGACATCCATTTTCAACAGTTCCGTTTTAAATTGACCCTTTAGTGAAATATTAAATAAGTCA
>CALRRW020000073.1:0-6611 GCA_943370695.1 Comamonas sp. lk
CCCCATTGAGCAGAGCGAATCACTTGCAGCAATAAATGTTAGACACCAAATAAATGAAATTGTAAAAAATGAATTGTTTCGAAAAATTATTTCGGAGCATCATATTCATTTAAAAGGACTTGTCATATCCCAAAAGGAAAATACACTATCAGAAATAACCAATATTAAAAAAATTACTCACAATGAATTTTAACTTACTCATCGATAATTTAACGAATCCGGCATTGCTGTTTTTTGTTCTGGGAATTATAGCCGTGCGCATAAAAAGCGATTTAGAAATACCCCCTAATTCTTCCAAATTTATTTCGCTTTATTTATTGTTTTCAATTGGTTTTAAGGGTGGACAGGAACTGGCGCACAGTCATTTTGAGTTAGAAATGATATGGTCATTGATGTTTGGTTTGTTCATTGCATGCGCCATCCCCTTTTACTGTTTTTTTATTTTAAAGAGAAAACTCAGTGCAGATGATTCCGGAGCAATAGCTGCAGCATACGGTTCAGTGAGTGCAGTAACATTTGTAACAGCAGTTTCCTTTCTGGAGATTCAACAACTAACGTTCAATGGTTATATGGTAGCAGTAATGGCTTTAATGGAAGCACCTGCCATTATTGTGGGTGTAATCTTAATCCGCCTATACAGCAAAAAAAAGGAAAACACGACAACCATTGTGGGTATTATCAAACACTCCTTTACAAACGGAAGTGTGTTGTTAATTTTAGGAAGTTTAACAATAGGTTTATTAGCCAGCGAACAACAGGCGCAGGGCATCAAGCCATTTACAACCGATATTTTTAAGGGGTTTTTAGCGATTTTCCTCTTAGACATGGGAATCATAAGCGGAAAAAAACTGGGCGATTTTTACAAAAGTGGTTGGTTTACCTTGGCATTTGCCATATTCATCCCTTTGGTGAATGGCAGTTTAGTAGCGCTGTTGAGCGGCTTTATTACCGCAGACGTTGGCAACAGATTTATGTTTTCAGTGCTGGCAGCCAGTGCTTCCTATATTGCTGTACCTGCCGCCATGAAGATAGCCGTTCCCAAAGCCAATCCGGGGCTCTTTTTACCGATGGCTTTAGCTGTTACTTTTCCGTTTAACATCACTTTTGGAATGCCTGTTTACCTCTCAATTATCCAGGCACTTCATTAGGGAACAACTAATCAATTCGGCAAATCACAAACCAGAAAAGCAGATGCCACTTATTCCGTTTTAACCATTCGGATGTATCCCGATTGATTGGCTTCGCAAATATTGATTTATTTATTTTCAACAAACGAAAACAATAACTTTCGTAGAAATGTTAAAACTTCTTTGGTGTCCCTTTTATTACTAAAATCAGTAAGTGAAGGTAGATTATACATAAAAAATATCTGAAAATGGGCCATCTCAAGTATGGTACTGGAAATAGAACGAGGATACTTGCAATTGGGATTGTACTCTTTGATGGTTGATGCCAGTCGGGCACAAAGATCTTTATATGGCTTGAACAATTGCGATTTGTTATCTTCTGTAACACTTTTGGTAAGGTAAGATTTTGCAGACTCTGTAATGACGATTTGATGCAGTTCACTTTTATTGATATGCTCATAAGTATCCAATTGATCCTCGAGCTCAAGCACCAATATTTGGAGCATGATTTCCAATCTCTTTTTGGGATCACTTACATTGTGTGTATGAAATATCACCTGGCATTCAATCCACCGCCAATACCATGTAATAATGTACATCAGAAGCCTGTGTTTATTTTCAAAATACCGGTATACGCTTGCTTCCGTTGTATCCACCAATACTGCCAGCTTTTTAAACGTAAAATCTTCGAAACCTATTTTATTAATGAGTTGTACGCTGTATTTAATGATTTTTTTACCCAACACAGAACTTTCCGGGTCGCGCAAATAAAGCTTTTCATTCATTTTTATTTGTAGATGTAATTCCATGGTAGAGTTGTTTTTATTGTACAAAAGTAATTAAACTATTTAAAATAGTATTACTATTAATTTAAAAAGTATATATATCTTTGTGCCGATATCAAAATGGCATAGTATTTCCCATAATAAAAGACATGAAACAGCACAATTTCAAATTAGACAGGATACTCGAACTTTTTAAAGCGTTAAAAGGTGATGTTTGGTCTGTGTACATATACGCCATCCTAAACGGAGTTATCCAGCTTACGCTTCCACTCGGAATACAGGCCATTATAAGTTTTGTTTTAGGAGGATTTGTATCTACTTCGCTTGTTGTGTTAATCACGATGGTGGTTCTTGGGATATTGGTTAACGGAATATTGCAGATTAACCAGATGAAGCTCATCGAAAAAATACAACAGCAGCTTTTTGTTCGTTATGCATTTTCCTTTGCACAACATATTCCCGGTGTGAGTTCAGATAAAATCGGGCGTGGGCTAAACGAAAAAGTGAATTATTTTCTGGATATCGTTCCCCTCCAAAAAGGTATTTCCAAATTGCTATTGGATATTCCTGCTGCCTCCATACAAATATTATTCGGGTTGTTGGTGCTGTGTTTTTACCATCCAGTTTTTATTGTGTTTGGTATCATCCTTATTTTTATACTATTCATTATCCTCAGGTATACCGGTAATAAAGGACTTGAAAGCAGTATACAGGAAAGCAACTATAAATATAAAACAGCGGCTGCACTGCGCGACACAGCAAGGGTTACACATAATTTGAAGTTTACAGGCCATACCAAACTGCCCCTCGAAAATACAGATACTGCGGTTTACGGTTATGTAAAAGCACGTACAGAACATTTTAAAGTACTCTTATCACAATACTGGAGCCTCATTGTGTTTAAGGTGCTGATTATTGCTTCGATGCTGATTGTGGGTGTAGTGCTTTTGCTTGACCAACAATTGAATATTGGCCAATTTATCGCAATTGAAATCGTGGTGATTACCGTACTGAATGCCATTGAGAAGTTTATCATCAATCTGGATAAGGTGTATGACATTTTCACCGCTTTTAACAAACTGGATCAGGTGATTGAGCTTCCTACCGAACAAAAGGGCTCCTATTTCGCTGACGTCAAAAAGGGATTGCATCTTTCCGGAAAGGAATTACAGCTTGAAACTGCCGACCATCGAACAATTGTTAGAAATATAAACTTCGAAATTGCTGTGGGAGAAAAAATCTTTCTCTCCGGAAACGATAGTCATGCACGGCTCCTATTTCTGGAAACAATTTCCGGTATGAACACTTTTTTTAGCGGGGATTTGCTCATTAACCAACTTCCGGTTGATAATTATAACCTTAGTAAACTTCGCACCCATTATGGTGTACTGTATGGTTATAAATCAATCATCAAAGGAACCCTATTGGAGAATATCACCTTAGGGCGTACGAATATTTCAGCTGAGCATGTTCTTGCATTATCAGAACAAACTGGGTATCGTTCACTTTTGCAAGAACTGAAAATGGGACTTGACACCCTATTACCAGATAAAGAAGTAACCATTGAACATGAAAAGTATATTCTGCTATTGAGAGCACTTTCCGGTAATCCTTCTGTTTTGTTGCTCGAAGAGCCTTTTAGTGGCGTAAGCGCTCAAAGATCTCAGCAGATAAAAGATTTTATTTTTAACGAACTCAAAGGGGTAACAATATTGCTTAGCAGCCATGAAGCTGAATTGGCTAAAAAATGTGACCGCGAATTTGTTTTCGACAATGGGAAACTCATCATTAATGAAAGGAAGAATTAAGAATGAACAGCTTGTATAATTTCAATATAAATGAAGGATTAAAGTCTTTTCAGGCAATGTACCGTCACAACCGGAATAGCCGGGTGAGGTATTGGCTTTATGGCATACTCCTGTTCGGAGGATTGTTCCTGTTTATTCCATGGACCCAAAACATCTCGGCTGACGGATCGGTAACAACATTAAGGCAGGAACAAAGGCCACAGCAATTGAATACAGTCATTCCGGGAAAAGTAATCAAATGGTATGTAAAGGAAGGAGATCATGTGAAAGCAGGAGATACGATTATTCAACTTGCGGAAACAAAAGACGATTATTTAGACCCTGACCTATTGGAAAGAATGCGGGAACAGATTAACGCTAAAATGGGGTCTTTAAAAAATTATGAGCAAAAAGCATTAATGGCTCAAAACCAGAATGAGGCTTTGCGACAGTCTATCCGCTTAAAACGATCAGAGCTTGATAATAAAATTCTTCAGCAAAAAATGAAAATCATGAGTGATAGTATCGAACTCATGGCAACAATCAATGATCTCAAAATTAAAACACAACAATACCAACGGCAAATATCGATGTATGATTCCGGACTCGTATCACTCACGCAACTGGAACAAAGAAATCAGGCTACCCAAGATGCGGTAGCTAAAAAAAACAGTGCCGAAGTGAAGTTCAATAATGCAAAACAGGAGTTTTTACGGCTGCAAATAGAGCAAAACAATATTCAGCAGGATTACAATGAAAAAATATCCAAAGTAGAAGGCGATCGTTTTCAAACACTTTCGCAAATTGCTACAGGGGAAGGAGAAATTGCGAAACTTGAAAATCAATACATGAATTACAATATCCGCAAGGACCTTTACTTTATTATCGCTCCACAGGATGGTCAGGTTGTGAATGCAAAAAAAGCGGGAATCGGAGAAATTGTAAAAGAGGGTGAACTCATTATTGAAATTGTTCCGCGGGCAATACAATTGGCGGTTGAAATGTACGTCAAACCGGTTGATCTTCCATTATTAGGTATTGGCCAACAGGTGCGTTTTACTTTTGATGGTTTTCCGGCCATTGTTTTTAGCGGTTGGCCTGATGCATCTTATGGTATTTTTAATGGTAAAGTGGTGGCTGTTGAAAATGCAGTAAGTGACAATGGTAAATTCAGGGTACTGGTAGCTGAAGATGTTTCTGATAAACCTTGGCCAGTCACATTGCGTATCGGGGCCGGTGCAAAAGGGTTTGCATTGCTCACAGATGTACCGGTGTGGTATGAATTATGGCGAAACATCAATGGCTTCCCTCCCGATTATTATATCCCTCAGAAAAACAACACTATTCAAACGACCAAGCAAAAATGAGTTTAAATAGAAAATATACGTTCAGCTTGCTTACCGTAACCGTCCTGTTGTTATGTTCATACAAGGCAACAGCGCAGACGAATAGTGCATTTGTTACGCTTACTCCTGTTGAATATGCAAGCGTAGTGAGAAAGTATCATCCCGTTGTTAAACAGGCTGAAATCCTTTTAAACAAAGCTGGAGCAGACCTTTTATCAAGTCGAGGTGCTTTCGATCCTCAGCTAAAAGCCTATTCTGATCAGAAAACTTTTGATGGTACCAATTATTACCGTTATTGGAATACAGAATTGACGATTCCAACCTGGTATGGGATAAATATTCAAGGGGGCGTGCAGCAAATAGAAGGGCAAAAAGTGAACCCCGAACGAACGATTGGACAATCCAACTATCTTGGCATCAGCGTTCCTATTGGTAAAAATCTTCTTCTGGATAGACGAAGGGCCTCACTGCAACAGGCTAAATTGTTTGTAGAATTATCGGAACAGGAAAAGAATAACCTCGTTAATAATCTGCTGATGGAGGCGCTGGGCGATTATTGGACATGGGCCGAAGCATACCAGCAATACCTTGTAATGGACAAATCAGTAGCTATTAATGAACAACGCTTCAACTTCGTTCGCATGGGACTTATGCAGGGCGACCGAGCTGCCATCGACACTGTAGAAGCTTTTGCCCAATTGCAAAGTTTTTATTACCTGCGCACCGAAGCTTATTTAAAGTTCAGGAATGCAACCCTTGAATTATCAAATTATTTATGGCTTGAAAACAATACACCTTACCAGATTAATGAAACCATCCTCCCCGACACAAACTGGAATAAATTGGAAATAAAAGAATATGTGCTTCCAGCTGTTGACTCCATCCTAAAGGTAAGTGGGGTTGAACATCCCAAATTGTTAAGCCTTGATTATAAACTGCGCGCACTTGAAGTGGAAAGACGATACAAAAAACAAAACCTGCTTCCCGAGTTAACGCTTAAATCAAACCTTCTTGGGTCAGGTTATCAGTTTTTAAACCAAACAAGTCTGTCATCGTTTGAGCAAAACAATACCTTCGGTGTTTATTTCAGTTTACCTCTTCGGTTATCGGAAGCTAGGGGTGATTTACAACAATCCCAGTTGAAACTATTTGAAACAGGATTTGAGCAAAAACTTCAAAAACTTGAAATCGAAAATAAGGTGAGGCAATATTCAAATGAGCTTTACACATTAAAGGAACAAATTATCCTTTCTGAAGATATGCTCGGAAACTATGCTAAATTGCTTAGAGCGGAAGAAGGTAAATTCAGAACAGGTGAAAGTTCACTGTTTTTGATAAACAGCAGGGAAAACAAATTGTTAGAAGCCAATCAGAAACTTTTGGCATTGAAAGGAAAGTTCTTCAAAACAGTTATTGCACTTCAGTGGGCAAGCGGTCAGCTTTATCAGATAAAATAAGTGGTTTAGGTGCGATGGTGAACAGAATGAAAACCGTGTTCTCCAATTGTTTTAATCCAGTTCGTAATAATTCAAATCTTTTGAAAACGTTTCCTTTACATACAATACA
>CALRRW020000074.1:0-6610 GCA_943370695.1 Comamonas sp. lk
AAAACGCGGCTGCTTGTATCATAATATACACTCCAAATAGTGGCTGTTTCCAAGTCACTTGGATGCAGGTATTGTAAAGGATGCAGGCGGGGTGTAAAAACGCCAATGCCCATTTGTCCTGTTCCTGCCCATATTCTTCCTTGTTGGTCATTATAGGAACTGATGATATTGCGCGGAGCACGATGTTTATTGAGGGAACAGGGATATGTTTTTGGTTGTGTATCATGAATGTTTTGGTAACAAAACAGTGTATCAATATTCATAAACCAAATCTGATTCAATGCATCAATGTGCAAACATTGTTCGTGCGCGTACTGCAAATGATTCACCTGTTTGGCAAAAGGTGTTAGGGCTTTCTGGGGCTCGTTATAAATGAAATTTCCCTCGTTGGTAGCCACGATCCATTTTTGTGAGATGGGCTCATATATACAATTCTCTATTTTGTTAAATGAAAACAATTTGGTTTCATTTCCAACTGCATTTAAGCGAATAAAATCGGTTTCTGTTAAGAGGTAGACGCGCTCTTTAACAACAAAAACATGATTGAGATAACGAGGACTAATTATTTTCTTATTTGTAATTGAACCATTGCTTAAAGTATAGCAAAATACACCAAGCGAAGTTCCCGCATATAATTGTGTTGAGTCTTTATTCCACTGCAGCGTTCTATGACTAACATTAAACACACTGTCTTTTTCTAAGAGCGAAAGTTGTTGGGTTTTGTTGCCGTATTTATATAACCCTTGACGGGTTCCACACCATACGTTATTGTATTTATCCGACACCAAACATTCAATATATGGTTGTGATAATTGGTTTGTTGTGATCTCTGCAAATGTTCTTCCATTATACCGAACCAGACCCGCTTGGGTGCCAACCCACATTATTCCATTCGGTGTTTGTACAAAGGCTGTAATGCCTAACGCCTCAAGGCCATTGTCGGCATTTAAACTTTTCCAAATGGGCTGTTGTGCCCGCGTATTAAAGGGAATATAAAGCAATAAAACAAAAGAGAGTTTATGAAGAAGATTCACGGTATAAAAGTATCGTAAAGCAATAAAAAAAAAAACAGGCTGTCTTATTTTACTAAAACAGCCTGTTTGTGTGAGAAAAGGAATGTTAAAACGTTAGGGTTAAACTACCAAGAACATTTGTTCCTGCCTGAGGGTAATAATAGTTGTAATCGCTGCGAATTCCGCCCGTAATTCCTCCGGGATAGGTGGCGCCATTCGACTCATACTCTTCATCGAAAATATTGTTTACCAATAATCCGACCCTTACTGATTTAAAGATATTTTTTATTTCAAAATCATACCCTATTCTCAAATCGTTCACAAAAAAAGCATCCAATTTGCGGGTTTCGTTTTCGGTATTGTCTAAGTATTGTTTGCCAACATATTTAGAAATCAACGCCACTTCGAAACCCTTGAATGCCGTGTAGCTGAGCATTGAAGATCCAATCCAATCGGGAGAAAACGCGATGGATTTGTTTTTGTAAGCAGTTTTAATTTGTGTTCCATTGTCCCAATCGTCCAAGTATTCGTTATAATTTGCAATACGGTTTTGGCTATATGTTGCCGTTACTTGCCATTTTAATGCAGGAATGAGTTGCAAGCCGGCTGTTAGTTCAACTCCTGCCCGGTAGCTCTTGGCTACATTCACACGATTAGCGGCCCCCACATCGTTTAATTGGCCGGTTTGCACTAATTGGTTTTTGTAATCCATATAATAACCATTAATGGTAATGGCCGATTTTTTCCAGTTTTTGCGGTAACCCAATTCATAGTTAATCAATTGTTCAGGTTTTGGAGTGCTTGTGGAGCTTGCCTGGATAATATCATTGCGAACCGGCTCGCGATGGGCCACTCCAACATAGGCGTATACATTGCTTGTGTGAGGCAATTGATAGGTTACCCCTACTTTGGGGTTGAAAAACGCGTATTGCAAGGAAAAATCGTATGGTAAATATGTGCTGCCGTTTAAGTCTTCGCCCTTGCCTTTATAATTGATAAAACGACCTTGTAAATCAACATATGTTTCCAGCTTTTTTGAGAAGGAGTATGTTGTTTTTACATAAGCACTCGCTTCTTTTTTAGTTGATTTTCCTGAATAAAAGGTGTCGTTGACCTCACTTCCTTGTGTATACTGAGCCCAAACTAATTCACCACGGTGGCGACCATCATATTGGTTTGCTGCTCCGCCCAAAACAATGTTCCACTTATTATTCGTATAGGTTAAAGAATAAATGGCGCCATAAAAATCATTATCCAACCACCGTCTTCTGATAAAATTGCCACTTGTTAGTGTATCGTTGTTTGCAAAGAGTGTATCTGCCAGCTTGTAGGTGGTAAAAGGTTCATCCTCTCTGTACTCTTCGTAATAGCCATGCCCATAGGTATAATGTAATCCAACATTTGCCTTCCAGTTTTTGTTAAACAGATACGTGTAAAAGGCCTGGTAATAATCCTGTTGGTAGTTGTCTGTCTGGTTTGGATATGTAAAGTCATTGTGCGTGCGGTCGCCCGATTTTAATGTTACTTCGTCAACACCATACCACGCCTGATATGTATTTTCCACGCCAGAAAAAACATTAACCTTGAGTAAGCTTTTTTCGCCATAACGGGCTCCCGAAACAAAAAACGATTTTAAATCGGACGATGCTCTATCGATATAGCCATCACTTGTGATTTTGGATAAACGCGCATCAAAGGCCCATTTATTATCAAGCATCCCTGTACCAGCTTTAACGGTGTGTTTCCAAGTGTTAAAAGAGCCATATGAATTGGAAATTTCGCCATACGCCTTTGACGCCAAAGCATCAGTCTCCACATTAATACTTGCTCCAAAAGCAGCAGCGCCATTGCTTGATGTTCCCACACCACGCTGCACCTGAATGTTTTGTGTTGAGGATGCAAAGTCGGGCATGTTTACCCAAAACATTCCGTGTGATTCGGCATCGTTAATGGGCACTCCGTTTACGGTTACATTGGTCCGGGTTGGGTCGGTTCCACGAATGCGAATCCCCGTGTAACCAATACCGGCTCCCGCATCTGAGCTTACCACCGTGGAAGGTGTGAGGTTAAGCAAAAAGGGCAGATCCTGGCCGAAGTTTTGTTTGGCAATTTCCTTTTTGGATACATTGGTAAACGTTACGGGATTGTTGTTGGTGGCTTTAATACCATTGATGACAACTTCCTGCAAATCTTTTTTTTGTTGCAGGGTGTCGTTTGTTTGTGCATAGGATTGCAAGGTGCAAGCAATTGCAATTGTTGTTACGTAAATATTACGCATGGTTAAAAATAAGTTGTGCAATGTTTTGTTGGCATTGCGAGTAAATAAAAACAGCAACCAGGGTTGGTTGCTGCTGAAATATTATTTACCTACTTGGAAAAATGAATTGCATTATGATATAACACAAAACCAAAGAGCTTTTCAACTCTTCGTCTCATCCCTTACGCGGGCATTATCCCGATCAGGTTCCAAGGGTTTAATCTCAGACAAGCCGATTTGAGAATAACGACTTGAGAACAACGATTTACATCGCCAATCAAAAATCGACACCTCTCAAATTCAACTGCCACCCCTAAAGACGATGCAAATATACGTGAGGTTTTTAAACAACAAAGCCGCTTCTGCAAAATGAGAAGCGGCTTTGTTGTTTTGTATTGAGGGGGAAACTATTGAATCCCGATTAATTCTACATCAAAAATAAGCGTAGCATTGGGCGGAATAACACCTCCGGCACCGTTTGCGCCATAACCCAGTTCAGAAGGAATGATAAAGCGAACTTTATCGCCAGCCTGCATTAAAGCAACGCCTTCATCCCAGCCTTTAATTACCTGTCCTTGTCCTAGTCCAAACTGGAATGGCGTTCCTCGCTCGACTGAAGAATCAAACACTTTACCATCTAATAACATTCCGGTATAATGTACACTTGCTGTTTTTCCGGCTTCTGCTTTTGGGGCAGCGGTATTCTTCGTTTTTTCAACGATAATATATTTAAGACCGCTCGCGGTTGTCACCGTATCTTTTCCTTTTACATCAAATGGTTTAGGAGCAACGGGCCCTTCTTTCACTGCCATTAATTCTACATCAAAAATCAATGTTGCATTTGGAGGGATAACACCACCTGCGCCTTGAGCTCCGTATCCTAATTCGGCAGGGATAATCAAGCGCATTTTGTCTCCCACATGCATTAATGCGATGCCTTCGTCCCACCCTTTGATTACCTGGCCTTTGCCTAAGGTTAACTCAATGGGATTGCCTCTGTCTCTTGACGAGTCAAACACTTTTCCATCTGATAACATTCCGGTGTAGTGTACGCTAACTTTTTTTCCGGATTCAGCCTTTAATGATTTAGAATCCTTCGATTTTTCAACCATAATATATTTAAGTCCGCTAGCTGTAGTAAGGGTGTCTTTTCCTTTTACATCAAATGGTTTAGGGCCTTCTGCAACTTCCATAAGCTCTACTTCAAATACCAGTGTTGAGTTTGCTGGAATGGTAGGCGTTTCTCTATCGCCATAGCCAATAGTAGGAGGAATTGTAAAGAGGGCTTTGTCACCAACTTTAAGCATGGCAATACCTTCTTCCCACCCTTTGATTACGCGGCCTTCTCCCAGTTTAAATTTTATGGGTTGGCCTCTGTCGCGGGAACTGTCAAATTTTTTACCATCCAACAATGTTCCTACATAGTGCACAGAAACGGTACTACCAACGGTAGCTTGTTTGCCTTTTCCTTCCTGAATTAATTTTACTTTTAATCCGCTTGCTGTTGTTTGTTCCACGTTGAGTTTTAATTTAACGGTTGTGTTTTGGGTTTTACCTTTTTGCGCATCAGCTGAAAACAATACGCATACAGCCATTAAAAATGTTACAAAGGTCCTTTTCATTATTAGTTTATTTTAACCAGTTTTACATCAAACACCAACGAACTGAACGGAGGAATTGGTCCTGCACCGCGTTCGCCATAAGCTAATCTCCAAGGAATAATAAAAGTATACTCTTCTCCTTCTTTCATAAGCGAAACGCCTTCATCCCATCCCGGAATGACCTGACCTAAACCAATTGTAAAATCCAATGGTGGACGGTCTCCGTTCATGTTTCCGTCAAACTCTTCTCCATTCAATAATGTTCCTCGATACATCATGCTAACTTTACTTCCTTTGGTTGCTTGTTTTCCATTGGTTTTTTTCACCACCACATATTTTAATCCGCTTGCAGTAGTTTGAACGTTTTGTTTGGTTGCCAAAAATGATTCAAATGCTACCGAGTCTTTTTGAATGAACTCATTCATTTGTTGCATTTGTTTTTGTTGCATTTCTTGCTGGCTAAATACATCAACAAGGGTAATGGTGAATTTAACTCTTTCGCCATCTACCATGTTTTTAGGCTTTTCACTGCCAAAGCTTTTTTGGAAAAGCGTATCAGCATTTACCCAAACTTCGGCACTGTCTCCTTTTGCCAAAGCAGCAAAAACACCTTTCAACACAGGCTCTTCAGCAGGAATATAGCGGGGTGTATTGGTGGTGTACGTTTCCAATATTACCGAATCACTGTTTTCGGTCACAATGCGCAGGTTCACCAATAAAATATCAGCCGAATCTACCATACGAGCATCGTCCTGGTGGGTAATGATTTTGTACTCAACACCGTTTTCGGTGGTTTCCATTTTGTTACACGATGTAAGTATCGTTGCTGCGGCTACTAAAGCCAATACAAATTTGTTTTTCATCTATTCTATTTTGTTATGTTATTATTTATTGAGAGAGAGTAGGTCTTTATATTCTTTGAGAGCCTCTTTAAACTTAGCCTCTACAACGTCTATTGGGTCGCTGCTTTCACCACCAGCGGCACTAAAATGACCACCTCCGTTAAAGTATTTTCTGGCAAATTCGTTGGCCGGGAAATTTCCTTTGGCCCTAAACGACATTTTGCGTGCTACTGTTCGGTCAATAATAAGCACCGACAACTTGATGCCCTTGATGCCCAAACCATAGTTTACAAGGCCTTCTGAATCACCGGTAATCACGTTGTAACGTTTAAGCTCTTCCGCGGTCACGCAAATCAAGGCGGTATTATGCTCGCGCAAAATTTGCATTTTATCGTTCAGGCAATAGCCAATAAAACGCATTCTGTCTTCTGAAAAATTATCGTAAATGGCTTCTACAATTGCATTGGGATTTGCTCCTTTTTCGAGAAGCACCGCTACAGCCTTATGTGTACTTGGAAATGTTGTGCTGTGCCTGAAATTTCCTGTATCAGTCATGATTCCTGCGTACAAACACGAACCAATATCTCCATTTATTTTTTCGGTTTCGTTGAATAATACAATAAGATCATAAATTAACTCACAAGTAGAACTGGTTTTGGTGGTCCACAATTGGTAGTCGGCAAAAGCTTCAGGTTCAAGATGATGGTCAATCATTACCTTTTTTGCTTTTGAACCGGCAACAACTTCCCCAAGTCTGTTAATACGCTTAAGGGCATTAAAGTCCAGGCAAAAAACAAAATCAGCTTCGTTTACGAGTTTTGTGGCGAGCGCTTCGCTTGCTTCAAAGTTTACAACGGTATTTTCTTCGGGCATCCATTTTAAAAAATCCCCGTAATC
>CALRRW020000075.1:0-6598 GCA_943370695.1 Comamonas sp. lk
TGAATATATGAGAACCCAATCCTGAAAATATGATTGTTACAAACGGATCAACTTCTGTTACACCATTTATAATTAATTGCTGAGACGATGTAGAACGGAAATTATACCCTGACCCAAACCTAAATACCGGAGTTTCCGTTGATGGTGTTGACGCAAAATAAGTTCCTGAAGCAATAGCATTGGTTTGTGTTGTATGATGATAATATGTTGAATTATTTTTAAACACAATCAATGGATTGGCAGCCCAATTAGCAGCATAACCATTAGTGGCTAACTCAATCATTCCACCTGCCATTACAGTTACAATTGAACCAGGTTGATTGATGATTCCATTTACAGAAGTTCCGTTTGTATGTTTTAAGGTTCCGTAAATAATCAAATCTTCATTTCTTCCATTCATCACCTCAAGTGTTTTTCCGGGAAGTAAAGGTGTTACCAAAACAGCACCCGCTTCAATAGTTGTTTCATCAATTTTAAACGTTTCGGTTATGCCACCTCCAATGGTAACAGTATGTCCTGCCTGTATGCTGATTTTTCCGTGTCTTGCAGCATCAGGCTTAACAGCTGCACTATCTAACCACGTTAGGCCTTTATCGACCGAATATTCCCAAGTACTTAATGAATCCCAACTACCACTTTTTAATGACCTGTACCATATTGGGTGAACAACATCAAACGTATCCGTAAGTACTGTTAATATTCCATCAGTAAATTTCAATTGTGTTGCTGTAATGGTATCGGCATATACTATCTTAGTAAATTCGGCATAACCAGTTACAGGTGATATGGCAATTTGAGCAATAGATGATCCAGCATCTAACGTTCCATTCATAGCGAGCACATTAACAATACGGCCTTCCATATCTGTATTCCCCAAGCTATCAGTTGCCCTTATTTTCACTGCCGGGTATACAACTTCATGCGCATACGAAAGTCCGGGCTCCCCCACAACTTCAAGTTTATTGGCTATTACATTAATTTTATTCTCGTATGAAACGTTAGAGCTTGTTGCAGCTCCTCCATCTACTGCAGCAAACTGTGATGATAGTGTATCGTTTTTAAATGTAACCAAGGTGATTTTAAACTGAAGTTTCAAGCCATCCGTTACAACCTTTTTAAATGTAGCTCTAACTTGAAGCTTATTTAGTCCGTTATCATTTGTGGTAATATTAAGATTCGTAAAATCCACTGTTGCTGCTGTAACCGGCACTTCAGCCAAATTATTATTACTGCTATCAAAAAGCGCAAGTGTTTTTATCTGGCTAAAATTAGTTACCGATAGTTTGATGGCCGTAATAAGTGTAGAAGCAGAATCTGCATCATTCATTTGCGCTGCACCATCTCTAATTGTAAAACCGAAAACAGGAAATGTATTTGCAACCGTTAAACTTGCTGTATCTAAATAATTGACATAAGGAATTGATCTAGCATATACAAAATCAGGTGTTGCTATAATATCTGAGTATGAAGAATTTTTCACTTTAACACGAATACTTTTAACAGGAACAAGTGTACCTGCTACAAACAATATGGTATCGGCTCCTGTAGCTCTATTAAAAACCATTTGGCTAAAAACTGCACGGCCCGAGGATACGGAAGCAAGGTATGAGCCACTACCCAAGTTATTTAAGATTGATGTTGCCTGCACCGTGAGCACTGTATCGATATCGGGATTGTTCCATACATCAACAAGCTCAGTTGTAACATTGCTTATTGGAACTCCTGCTTCTACCAACGAAGGTGGGTGTGTAACAATACGAATATGAGTTGCAGAAACTCTTATACTATTTCCGGATGCAACCGATTGTAAAGTAAAACTTCCTAATTGCGAGCTAAAGATTGCCGATTGAATTTTTACCGTTGTATCAATTATTGCGAATTGAAAAATAGTTTGCTCGGGTAGCGCAACATTTTTATTAAGAGATAATCTTACGGTAACCGTTCTGAAATTGTTATCGGCTGTGATTAAATTTAATCCTGCGAATTGAATTCCATTTGGCAAAATCGTTGCAGTGCCAATTTTGTTTCCTGTCGAATCATCAAACAATGCTATGGATTGAATCATGGTTTGCCATATTGCGGTATTATAAGTAGCCGGAGTAAACATAAAGCTGTTAAAGATTGTTGGCAGTGCATCTGCATCATTCATTGATGCGCCCCCATCTCTCAAAGCAAGTTTCCATACTTGTGTTCCGTCTGTGTTTGCATTAATAGTCGTCGTATTTTCTACCGAAGAAATAACATCTTTTTCGGAACCAACCACACCTGTTATGTCTGAAAAATAAGAAGTAGGTTTGCCGGTAGTACTATCGTTTGCCGAAGGAATAACAGGTGTAGTCAAATAATGATAAGTACCCGCATTGGCAGCAACATTAGCTCCAAATGGGATAATGGTAAAATAGTATCTTGTACCTGCCAGCAAATCTTTTATCGTATCCGTTTCAATTGTATTAAAATAAACAACACTAGCTACCGTTGCGTCATTTAATAAAGAACCTTCGGTGTAAGCTGTTGCATCTTGTGGCAATGCAGATGGTGTGCTGCCAATTTTTTGAAGAATAAGATATCCTTTTGCAGTTGCAATTTGATTCCATCTTAATACAATAGCGTTGCTTCCTAATGCAGTAGCAGTAAAGCTCGTTGTATGTTGAGCAGGCTCATTAGCAAGAGTATAAAATGAAGATACCGGAGAATAAAAATCAAGACCAGTAGAAGTGCGTACATAACCTCTGTAATAAATCAATGATCCTGTTGGGAGTCCGGTTGTAAGTGTATCATATATCCCCAAACCACCCTGACGTTGAACCGCAGTTGTATTAGGTGTGGTTAATATAGGGTTTGCAGTTGTACTCCATAACACACCACGCTCAGTTATGGTAAACCCTCCATCATTGGTAAGCTCTGCACCAAGAATGGCAGAAGAAGACGTAACATTTCGGTGCGTAGGATTCGCTAGCGTAGGACTTTGCTCTCCCCTCACCAATACATCTATGATTACCCAGCGTGAAGCTTGGCTATTTCCATTTCCGATAGATGTGTAATGAAATGCGACATAAACAGAATCTCCAACAATACCAGATAAGCTAATATTTCCCGAAGGACCGGCAGCAATAGCAGGCATTAGAGTTGTCCATGTATACAATCCGGGGTTTCCTGTTCCGGGATAATTGGTTGAGTATTTCAGTGCAACACCCCCACCTACATAAGTAGTTGATGAGGTGAAAGAAAGCACTTCATTTCTGAAATTGTTTAATGCAAGTGCAGGAGTGATAAGCCAATCGTTGGCTACACCTGTACATCCCAATGAGGTATGATTTTCTTGCGAAATACCGCCATTTCCAACGCATCTCCATGTACAACTTCCATCCACATTTTCTATTCTCCAACCGGCAGGAGGCGTTGCACAATTTGTTGCAAAATTATAGTTAACCAAATCTACCATTTGTGCAGGCAAAATATTGGTTAACAAAACGAGAATCCCTGTTACAAGAACTATTCTTAGGTTTTTCATATTCGGATCTGCTTGTAATTTATTCTATGATTATTTTATTTGTTTGAACCGCATCATTACTTATTACTCTGATAATATGCATACCCACACCAAAATTTCTTATATCAATTGTTTTATTGTATTCCAAAGTTTCCTTCGATTCGTCTTCCCATAAAATTTTTCCGGCAAGGTCAATGAGTTCTACTTTTAATGGCGATGGTCTATCCGTCTTAAATGAGATGGTTAATACTTCTTTTGCCGGATTGGGATAAACATTGAACTCCTTAAACTGATTTTTTGCAGTACTCAAACCAGTATGAATGGTCGTATCAACTACAGTAATGTATTTTACAATAACCGTATCACAGGTTAGATTACCCGATTTGCGACTTACGTTAAGCTTAATTATTTTTTCTCCAGCAGTGTTGTATGATACATTAAAAGGACCTTGCCCTGTAGCTCCCGAAAGGCTGGCTCCACTGCCGAACTCCCATGAATAAATACTTGATTGTAATCCAAGGGATGTAATCACAATTGGTTGATCCAAGATGGCTGAATCAGGCAGAACTACTTGCAAATTGCCAATATAATTGAGAATCGAAACAGGAACTGCAACACGAGGACTATGGCAATAGCCATCAAAACTTCCCACATAAAATACAGTATCATTTTTGAGTTGCTCTGTTGTAAAAATCGAATCGCGTTGTAATACAATGGTGCTTATGTCGGATGCAAACCAATTAATAGTTGATGAAGCACTTGCTTTAAGCGTTACAGTTTCGTTAAAACAAGTGCGGCTATTTATTTCGGTAACAACTGGCGCTTGTAATGCCGGAAAAACAGTTACAGGCATTACCACCCTTTTACTTTTACATATGCCATTATCTGTTTCCAAATAATAAGAAGTAGTTGTATTCAACTTCGGTGTTGTAAAGGTATTTCCGCTATTAATAGGAGTAGTAGAATTAACTGTTGCATACCACTTAACCGAATCGGTTGCTGCTACATTTATTGAAAGTGCATTTCCTGCACATATTGGTGATAGTGTTGTAAACAATGGAGGCTGAGGAGCTGGCTTTATATGAACCTTAAGAGGCAAACGTGGGCTGTAACAATTTCCATTTTTCGCTGCAACATAAAACACCGAATCCGTTGACAATATACCAACAGTAAAATAGTAATCAGAACTTATCACATCATTTGATACTGCATTTGCATACCAACTTACGGGCAACGTGCTGCCTACAGTAATTGTAGCCAAGTTTCCTTTACAAATTGAATCCGCACTAATAAGAGTAGGGACATCAACGCTTTCTACAACAGGAATAGCTACCCTTACTCGTTCACTTACGCAGGCATTTTCTTTTAACTGCACGTAGTATTGTGTATCTGCAACCAATAAAGATGTGTTAAACATATTTCCATTATAAACTGGAGTAGTATCTGTTAATGAAGTATACCATTGTACTTGCCCGTTTGGTGTAGGATTATTCACCGAAAGTTGAAGCGTTGTGTTTTTACAAACAGTGCTTACAGGATTAACTTCGGGCACGGTTAACAGTGTTGGTTTTAAAGTAATGGACTTACGCAATGTTGCAGGACAATTGCCATTTGTTACTTCAATATAAAAAATGCTATCGGTAAGCAAAGTTGGCAAACTAAGTTGTGTACCTGTGTGAACAGATGTAGGATTCAAACTATCGCTATACCAATTGATATTCCCTTCTCTTATATTAAGTGAAACAGAAAAAGCTTGATTACCACACACATGGATGATAGAATCTATCATTGGAAGAACAGGTTTGTTATTAACCTTAACATACACTTTTACGACTGAACTCACACACGATCCATTGGTAGATACCACATAATAAAAAGTATCCTTCATTACTTCATCCACAACTAAAATACTATCCATTCCAATTGCTGGTCCTGACAATGTTGCATACCAAACAATATTATAATTGCTTGTTGCTTTCAGCGCAATACTGTCTCCTTTGCAAACAGTAAACAATGTATCGATTACTGGTGGCAGGTTTGAAATATTATGATCAATATTGATTGCCACTTTTTTTCTAAGTGATGGGCATATACCATTTGATGCTTCAACAAAAAATGCAGTATCGGTATATAAAATGCCTGTTGTAAAATTATTGCCAAATGCGATTGGTGTAGTCGATATACTATCGGCAAACCAGTTAACCAAATTGCCTGAGTTAGCTATCGTTTTTAGGGTTAAACTATTACCGCCACAAAGAGGATTCATTGGGGCATTCATTAATTGCACATCGGCACTTGGTTTCACTTTTACCGATATTGCTGTACGGTAACTCTTACATAAACCAGATGTAACCTGCGCATAAAACAACGTATCTGTTGTAATATTTCCTGTAGTAAAATCAAAACCTGTAAATAGCAAATCACCCCCGGCAGGTTTATTAAACCATTGAATATCGTCTCCTGCAGCAGGTGGATTTACATAAAGTGTTCTTGGAGAACCTGCACATAAGGCATCGTTACCCATTGTTAAAAAAGGAGGCTGAGGACGTAATGAGGAATACACAAATTCATCTGCGCCACGATCGGGTTGGGTTGTATGCCTAATTTTATCTGTGTAATCAGTTTCTACATTGGCAATACCGGTTCCTTTGATGAAGCAGTTGAATGCGGTGTCTTTTGGAGTAATGTTTTCGGGTATATTTTCAAATGCAGGTGTAATATCTGATGTTGAGTTTTTGTCGCCACCCGAAAGACTTTGAAAGGTTAAGAAAGAACGTAAAGTGCCCGAGGTTGAAATAATAGCACTTGTACCACGGCCTTGAAAATGATTAAAATCGGAAACTGTACCTGGATTAACAACAAAATAAGCCGCAGGATGAATGCTTGAATTACCTCTAGCATTTACAAATAAATTATTCATCACCTCCAAATCTGCGCTAGCCGCCGATTGGTAAAAAGCAAAAGAACCAGCTGTTGTAACACTTGTTCCTACTGTTGTTCCTCCAATGTAAACAGTATTGTGAAGCACTTTATTTTTATACGGAAGTCCTGCTGAAACACGCAATGCATGGATCATAATAGATTTTGCTTCGTTACCTGTATTGGTAA
>CALRRW020000076.1:0-6583 GCA_943370695.1 Comamonas sp. lk
GATAAGCGGGTTACCGGTATTGGTAAGGTATTGCGCAAATACCGCATGGATGAATTGCCCCAGTTTTTTAATGTGCTTATTGGGGATATGAGTTTGGTGGGCCCTCGTCCCGAACGTAAATATTTTATTGACCAAATTATTAAAGTAGCTCCGCATTACAAACAATTGCAACGCGTGCGTCCAGGTATTACTTCGTGGGGGCAGGTAAAATATGGCTATGCCGAAAATGTAGACGAAATGGTTGAACGCCTTAAGTTTGATATTTTGTATATCGAAAACATTTCACTTGCGGTGGATGTGCGCATTTTGATTTATACCGTAAAAATTATTTTACAGGGAAGAGGAATGTAACGTTAACCAATGCTTGGTGCGGGTTCAACCATTGTTTCCCTGTCGATATAATTTAAGCGTTTAAAGGTTTCCACTTCTATCGATAAAAAATCATACTCTACCGTTACTTTCCCTTTTATGATATAACAGCCGGTTCCCGTAAATGGAAATTGTTTGGCACTTTCCGGAAAATGGACGGTGTCAATCCAATGTCCCTCGGTATCGATAAAAGTTCCGAAATGCATTTTTTGTCCGCCCGATGTTTGGGTTGTTTTTTTATTCACCAGGTAACCCATAATGGTTACTGTTTGATTGATGTATTTCGGTAATTCGTTGGCGGTAAGTGTTGGCAGTTTTGTTTCCTGCACCATGGTAAACGGAGAGCACAACGAAAATCCCAGTAACTCCATTTCATCAAATGCTTTTTCCAGGTCGGAACTAATGAGGGCGGGCAACTTGAAATTTTTAACTTGTTTTTTAAACAGCACATTGGTGTTGGTATGTTTAACGGCAGGTTGAACCAAAGCATGGGCTTGCCATAACAGTTCTTTTTTGTCTTTACCCGTGAATGTGAAAGTGCCTGCCCTGATCAATAATCTAAGTTGCTCAATGGAGATGGAAACACGCTCCACAAAATCTTCTAAACTTGCAAAAGCTCCGTGCAACAATCGTTCTTGTAAAATAAGGGCGCGTGTGTGTGCGGTTACTTCGGCAATACAGGCTAACCCCAAATAAATGGTGCTTTGTTGGATGGTGTTTTCGTTGTTGCTATTGTTTATGCAGGGCAAATTGATGATAGCACCATGCATTCGTGCTTCATGAATGTATAATTCGGTCCTGTAAAATCCACCGCCATTATTGAGGGTGGCAACCATATATTCTAATGGGAAATGTGCTTTTAAATACAAGGCCTGGTAACTCTCTACCGCATAACTGGCTGAGTGGCCTTTGGCAAAAGCAAAATTACCAAAGCTTTCTATCTGGTTCCATATTTCGGTGATGGTTTTTTCATCGTGTCCTTTGGCCAAGCAGTTTTTAAAAAAGTTTTCACGCACTTTATAAAATTCATTCCGTTGTTTAAACTTCCAGCTCATCCCCCTGCGCAAATAATCGGATTCGGCTAAGGTTAAATCGGCAAACAAATGCGCCACCTTAATGACGTCTTCCTGGTACACCATTACCCCGTAGGTCTCTTCCAGAATATCGTATAGTTGGGGCAATTTGTTGCGGGCTTTTACACGCAAGGTTTCATCCCTGAAACGCATAATGTATTCACGCATCATGCCGCTTTTGGCCACACCCGGCCTGATGATAGAACTCGCTGCCACCAACCGTAAATAATCATCGGCACGCAGTTTGGCAAGCAACATGCGCATACCGGGCGACTCTACATAAAAGCAACCAATGGCTTTTCCTTCGCGCAACAATGTTTTTACTTTTTCATCTGCCGTAAATTTTTTGATATCATGAATATCGATGGTTACATTTTTATTTTCCTGGATAATGCTAAGGGCGTCTTTAATTTTTCCCAATCCGCGCTGACTTAATATATCAAATTTATACAAGCCGATATCTTCCGCTTCCAGCATGCTAAATTGTGTAGTGGCGTAACCCTTTGGCGGCATATGCGTTGCCGAATAATAGGTAATGGGTTTTTCGGAAATAATAATACCACTTGAATGAATGCTTAAATGACTGGGGAAACCAATGAGGCGTTCGCTGTATCGCAGCACTTGTTGGCCAATTGTATCAATATCATGATAACGCTGTGGTTTTTGCAACCGGTCAATTTCACCGGGAGGCAGGCCATATACTTTGCCCAGCTCGCGCACAATGGCATCTTGCTGAAAAGTGTTGTATGCTCCTAATAATGCAACGTTTTGGTTTTGGCCAAATCGCTCAAAAATATAACGGGTAATATCGTCCCTGTCTGTCCACGAAAAGTCGATATCAAAATCGGGGGCATTGCTCCGAAACTCATTGATAAACCGTTCGAAATACAAATCAAGTTGTATGGGGTCAACATCGGTAATGCTGAGCAGGTATGCAACAATACTGTTGGCTCCGCTGCCTCGTCCTACATGGTAGTAATTTTTGTGTTTGGCATATTGGGTAATATCCCAGTTGATTAAAAAGTAAGAACTAAAACTTTTTTTGCCAATCACATCAAGCTCTTTTTCCATGCGGGTAAAAGCTTCCTTGTAAGCGTTGGGTTGCGGGTAACGATAGGCTAAACCTTTGATGCATTCGTTTCGTAACAGCGCAATATCATCGGCCAGGTTCCGGGTGTAAAACTGTAAATTTTTGTTGGAGAGTTTTCCAAAATCGAAACGCATATTGCAATTGGCAAGCAGGGTTTCTGTATTGTGGATGATGTGGGGAAAGGGGGCATAGGCAGCAAGTAACTGCTCTTTGGGCATAATGGTTTCCGAGCCTTTGGCCTGGGCACTTGCGGGCAACATACTCAACAAGGTATTGGTATCAACTGCCCGCAACAAACGGTGCATGTTAAATTGCATTTTGTTGCTAAAACTTACCTGGTGCAATGCTACCAGTTTGTGTGTATGTTTTTGGTATGGTGATAATGCCAGCTGCCGCAAATCAGCAATTGAAACACCAATGAACTCATGTGGTTTTAGGGGCCATCCGGTATAGGTTGCAAACGGATAAATGATAAACACATTTGTAAAATCAGGAGCTGTGTGAGCAAATGGTTCGTTGCCGTGTAAATGTTTTGAAAGGTGAATATTCAACTCATTATAACCATTATTGTTTTGTGCAAGGCCAACGTATTGCTGTTGTACCGCGTTTCTGAAATCAATTCCAATAACAGGTTTAAGCGGTTTGCCTTCGGTGAGCCGCAGCGTATCCAATACCGCAGAAGTATTATTGATATCGGTAAGTGCAAATGAGGTATAGCCATTATTGTATACTTCGGTCAGCAACTTTTTTACGTTAAGTGTGCCATAACAAAAACTATAATAAGTGTGGCAATTGGTTAACATTTCAGATTTGAGATTTCAGATTTTTGATGTGTCTGGTTTTTAAATTTCGCATTTTTGTTCACTCCGCATTCCGCACTATCTTTTAATTCCATTAAACGGATTCATTCCGTATTCTTTAAATTCGGTTCCTACCGCGCGGGCTACTGCATCCTTTCCGTATCGTTTCCTGATTTTATCCATGGCCAGGTATAGTTGAATTTGTTCCGGTGTTTGGTCAAACAGATTGTACTGATGTCCGCCATGTACCAGATGGCTGAAACGGATGCCGATAAGCCTGATGAGCATTCTTTTTTGAAACAGTTTGTCGAATAATTCTTTGACTTTATCGATTAACACATGATCGAGCGACGAGTAGGGGATACGTGCTTGCATGGTATAGGTATTAAAATCGGAATAGCGGATTTTAACCGTTACGCATGCTGTGAGTTTTTGTTCGGTGCGCAATTGAAAAGCCAGTTTTTCTGTCATGCCGATGAGCAATCCTTTTAAGGCTTTCACATCAATGGTATCTTTTTCAAAGGTGCGTTCGGTTGAAATGGATTTGCGTTCCGAGTATGGAACTACTGGTGTATTATCAATGCCTTGTGCTTTGCGCCAAATTCCGGTACCGTTTTCGCCCAATACTTGCTGGAGCAATTCGAGCGGCATTTCCTGCAAGGTACGAATCCACATTACGCCCATTCCACGCAATAACTGATAGGTTTTATCACCCACCATCGGAATTTTTTTGATGGATAGGGGCGCTAAAAATTCTTTTTCGGTACCGCTTAAAATTTGTTTCTGTCCGTTGGGTTTGGCCTCCCCGGTTCCAACTTTGGATACCGTTTTGTTAACCGACATGGCAAATGAAATGGGCAGGTTTGTTTCCCTGATAATACGTTGGCGCAATTCGGTTGCCAGTTTGTAACACCCAAAAAATTTATCCATTCCTGTTAGGTCCATGTAAAATTCGTCTATCGAACTTTTTTCGTACATGGGCACTTCCTGGCTGATGATTTCGGTAATGGTATCGGAGTATTTGCTGTATTCGGCAGTATCGCCCCGCACAATGATGGCTTCGGGGCAAAGTAATTTAGCTTGCCGCATGGGCATTGCGGAGTGTACACCAAATCCCCGTGCTTCGTAACTGCACGATGCTACCACGCCCCTGTCGCTTGTGCCGCCAACCAACACGGGTTTGCCAATTAGTTTCGGATTGATGATGCGTTCTACCGAAACAAAAAAGGAGTCTAAATCGATATGTACTATCTGTCTATCCATTACTTTTATATAGACAATGTTCTTAAGAAAGTTGTGCAATGAATGTATACGAATCCCGATAGGCAGTCATCGGGATCCGTGTACATTAAAATTGAAATTTAGGAAGTTGTAATCAATCAAAAATTTCACTTGCAAGATTACTACAAAATTTAGTATTATTGTGCTAAATATTTTAGTATGTCGAAAATAGCCACGAATATCAAGCACTTACGTTTGCTTAAAAACTGGAGCCAGGGTCAATTGGCCGATGAGATTGAACTGAGCCGTGCACGGATTGGTTCGTATGAAGAGGGCAGGGCCGAGCCATCCATTGAAGTGATGATTCGGTTGTCCAATATTTTTCATGTGGGCATTGATGCGCTGGTGAAATCAAACCTCAGCGGATTAAAAGATACACAATTAATGAGGGTTGCCGAAAACCGGTTGTTGTTTCCCATGATGGTGGATCACAACAATAATGATTTGGTGGAAGTGGTTACGGCAAAAGCTTCGGCCGGTTATTTAAATGGTTACAGCGACCCCGAGTATTTTGAAAAACTTCCGAACATGAATTTGCCTTTTCGCATTATTGGTAAACACCGGGCTTTTCCCATTAAGGGCGATTCGATGCCTCCGCTCAAAGACGGCAGTTTTGTGATTGGGAAATTTGTGGAAACCATTGCCGATATAAACGATGGTGATACCTATATTTTAATTACCAAAGAAGAGGGCATTGTGTACAAGCGTATTTATAAAAAAGACAAAACGCTGCTCGAGTTGCATTCCGATAATAAAACCTACTCTCCTTATCAGGTGGGTGCTTCCGATGTATTAGAAATATGGCAGTTTGTGTGCACAC
This sequence comes from Comamonas sp. lk, assembly GCA_943370695.1. Lineage (GTDB taxonomy): Bacteria > Bacteroidota > Bacteroidia > UKL13-3 > UKL13-3 > UKL13-3. Next base: position 5,434 of record CALRRW020000076.1, read on the forward strand.
TCAACGTATCCGATAAAAAAGAAGAGGAGTTAAACCTGGAAAGCATTATGAACATGTTGAGGAGTATGCGGGTGGAGATTGAAGGGTTGAAAAGAGCGTAATCGTAAAACACAAAAAGTAGGCAAAAGGGATAGTACGCATCCCGAAGTTTCGGGAGGCAAAAAAATAAATGGAATTGGCATCCCGCAATATTGCGGGAGCGGCTAAAAAATAACAAGTGACAATAAAAAATGCAAACCGAATTTATCAAAGGCCGCGGCTCTCAACTCAATACACCGAATCGGTTTAGCAAATATGACACGGTCACTGAATTTATGGAGGGCTTGGATGAACCCTTGATTCAGGAAGTAAACACCCATGTGTATACAGATTACCCCAAACAAATTGTAAACGTTATTAAAAGTCCCGATGTGGGCATGCAATTTTCGGTTAACCCCTACCAGGGTTGTGAGCATGGATGCATTTATTGTTATGCCCGAAACTCCCATGAATATTGGGGCTTTAGTGCAGGTCTGGATTTTGAATCGAAGTTGATTGTGAAACCCAATGCTGCCGAATTGCTCGCCCAAACATTTGAAAAAAAAACATGGAAACCGGCAACCATTTCGCTTTCGGGCAATACCGATTGTTACCAACCCATTGAACGGAAATACAAACTCACCCGCAGTTTGCTGGAAGTATGTTTGCGCTACAAAAATCCGGTTGGCATTATCACCAAGAACCAACTCATACTGCGCGATATGGATTTGCTGAAACAACTGGCAGCACACCAACTGGTACAAGTGTATGTTACTATCACTTCCTTGGATGAAAACATTCGTCAAAAATTGGAACCGCGCACCACTACGTATCAAAACCGGTTAAAAGTGATACGGGAATTAACAGCAGCAGGAATTCCATGCGGTGTGATGGTGGCACCTGTTATTCCGGGGCTAACCAACTATGGAATAGCGGAAGTGATTGAAGCAGCGGGTAAAGCAGGTGCTTACACGGCAGGGTATACGGTGTTGCGGCTCAATGGGCAAGTTAAGCAGTTGTTTACCGATTGGGTGCACAAAACCTTTCCCGATGCAGCAACCAAAATATTAAAACAGGTAGCCGAATGCCATGGCGGGAATGTAAACGATTCACGTTTTGGTACACGCATGAA
>CALRRW020000077.1:0-6565 GCA_943370695.1 Comamonas sp. lk
ATGAGCGATATAATAAAATTACTACCAGAGCATGTAGCCAATCAAATAGCGGCCGGAGAAGTTATTCAACGCCCGGCTTCCGTTGTCAAAGAATTGCTGGAAAATGCAATTGATGCCGGTGGTACCGATATTAAATTGATCATTAAAGAAGGTGGAAAAACATTTATCCAGGTAATTGATAATGGAAAAGGAATGTCGCCCAGCGATGCCAGGATGTGCTGGGAACGTCATGCTACATCCAAAATTGCTGCTGCCGAAGACATCTACAATATCCGCACCATGGGGTTTCGCGGGGAGGCACTTGCCTCTGTTGCTTCCGTTGCACAAGTAGAGCTTAAAACCAAGCGGATGGAAGATAAAGTGGGAACTCTTATACTCATTGAAGCCTCCGAAGTAAAAAAACAGGAATCATTTGCAGGGAATGCCGGCACAAGTATTACCGTTAAAAATTTGTTTTACAATATTCCTGCGCGCAGAAATTTTTTGAAATCAAACCCGGTTGAAACGCGCCACATCATTGATGAGTTTTTAAGGGTAGCGCTTGCCAATCCTGATATTGCGCTGAGTATGTACAATAATGCAGAAACGTTTACACTTCCTTCGGGAACATTGGAAAAACGTATACAAGCGGTGTTTAACTACAAATACCCGGATCACATTCTTTTGGCAAACGAAAATACAACCATTGTGAATATTGACGGGTTTATCGGCAAACCCGATGTATCAAAAAAGACAAGAGGTGAGCAGTATTTTTTTGTGAACAAACGTTTTATCAAAGATGCTTATTTGAACCATGCAATTTCCAGTTGTTACGAGAACCTGATACAGGCCGGACAATATCCCTTTTATGTTTTACATATGGATATCGACCCTTCGCTTATTGATGTGAATGTGCATCCTACCAAAACAGAAATTAAGTTTGAAGACGAGCGTTCTATCTATCAAATTGTAAAAGCCGTAGCCAAAAAAGCAATCGGGCAGCACTACCATATTCCAACGTATGAACCGGCAAGTGACGATTCTTTTTTAAACCTTACACGGCAAGATGCTCCGCAAACAATCCGGCAATCGGAACAATCAAAACCGGACCCCTTTACCAAAAACAATTTTAACAAGCCTGCCGAAAAACAAGACTGGCAGGAGCTTTTTAGTGTAATGAACAAACAGCGCGATGTTGTTGGAAAATCATTTGCACCGCAACGTAATGAAGAAATAAGACAAGCGTCATTAACACCTGAAGTGCTTACCCGACAAGTAATGCAGGTGCACCAAAGTTTGATTATTTCACAAATCAAATCGGGTATTATCTTAATTGATCAGCAAGCAGCACACGAAAGGGTATTGTATGAAAAATACATGATAGCACTGGAACAAAACCCCATTGCAAGCCAGCAAAAACTATTCCCACGCACCATTACCCTGCAAGCAGCCGATGAACAACTGCTCAAAGAAATGATGACCGAAATTCGTGCATTGGGATTCGACATCAATGATTTTGGCAAACATACTTTTGCCTTAAATGGTGTTCCTGCAGAGCTTAATCATTATAACGAGCAGGACCTTATCATGCAATTGATTGAGGGATATAAAAACCAGTCGGCAACGGTGCTTAATAAGAAAGAAAAAGTTGCGCGTACACTCGCCAAAAAAGCTGCTACCAAAAGCGGAACAACCTTAAACAACGAAGAAATGAATGTGCTGATAGATGAGTTGTTTGCGTGTGCCGAACCCAACTATGCGCCAGATGGAAAGACTTGTTTAACCACCCTCAGCACCCAGCAATTGTTCGACATGCTTGGCAAAAAATAACCTTTAGTGTTCCGTTAAAAAAGCATTAATCATTTTAACCACCTGTTTGGCATGATTGCCATATACCATTGTGTGGTGGTTGCCATCCACATACTCCACCTTTGCATTGCGCATGTTTGAAACCGCTTTTTCGGCCAGGTAGCCCGGCAAAATAGGCTCTCCCAGATTGTAGTTATCCATTGCACAAATCAATAGGGCTTCGTGTCTTAAGTGTTTAAAATATTTGCCAATAGGCGATATGCCAACATCCAATGCTACCTGTATTATTTGCGCTAAATCTGTGCGTGGTGTAACGGTTCCGTCAGGCAATGTTTTGATATCGGCTTCAAAATACGCTTCCATATCTTCATCCCAGAAATTGATATAAGGGGCTTTGCGTATGGCTTCAAAATAATCCTGTTTGCTTGGGTATATCTTATCCAACCTGCCCATTGCCGTTTGCAACATTTCTGATGTTCGCGGATGCATCTCGGGAGCCGAATCCAAAAAGATTACTTTGTTTACATGTGTAGGATAATAATAACATAAATAGGACGAAAGAAATCCTCCGTAGGAATGCCCAACTAATGTTACCTGATCAATATGGAGCAACTTGAGCAATTCAATAATATCTTTTGCATGCGATTTAATGGTATAACCGTATACAGGATGACTGCTTAATCCCCTGCCCCTCATATCAACCGATATCAGGTCAAAATGTTTGCCCAGTCCATGCGATACCAACCCTTCAAATGCCCTGCAGTTGGCTGTTAGGCCATGCAACAATAACAGGGTGGGTTTACCCGGATTCTCATACCGGATATAATGTATATTGATTCCATTGGCATGAACCAAATGGCTTGTTGCCGTTTTTTTTGTCATTGTCATTACTGCGCTGTCCATCCTCCTTCAACTGGTATCGAAGTTCCTGTTATCGTTGTAGCCTCATCTGCTGCTAAAAAAGCAACCGTGTTTGCAATCAACTCTATTGGAATAAATGATTTAATAGCTTGTTTCGATAGCATCACTTTTTCAATTACTTCTTCCCTGCTCAAACCGTGTGCCTTCATCTGGTCGCCAATTTGGTTTTCAACAATTGGTGTATGAACATAGCCCGGACAAACAGCATTACACGTAATATTAAACGGAGCACCCTCCAATGCTATGGTTTTGGTAAACCCGATTATGCCGTGTTTACTGGATACGTAGGCCGACTTATACTCGGATGCAACAAGACCGTGAGCCGAAGCAATATTGATAATCCTGCCAAATTTTTGCTTTTGCATGTATGGCCATACGGCTTTGGTAAACAAAAATGGTGCTGTAAGATTGATACCGATAATGGCGTTCCATTTTTCCAACGGAAAATCCTGAACGGGCGATACAAACTGAATCCCTGCATTGTTTACCAGAATATCAACTGTACCAAACCTGGCAATGGTTTGTGCTACCATGTCTTCAATTTGTTTCGGGTCGAGCACATTGCAAGGTGAAAATAAATAATCGATGCCAAACTCTTTGGCTGCTGCAGCGGCAATCGCGGCTCCGTTTGCTTCTAATCCATTAAATGCAATATTGTACCCTTTGGCGGCAAATGTTTTGGCGATAGCCAACCCAATACCGCTGGTACTACCTGTTATCAGAACTGTCTTTTTCATTATAAAATTTTGAATAAAGAATAAACGCAGAGATAAAAATGTTTATTGAAAACACCTAACGATTATTCTGCCTTCTTACTTATCATCCATAAACCGGCAAAGGTTAAGGCTCCGTTTAAAATCAGCATTTCAATCCCAATTTGATATCCACCCAAAATTGTTGGTGCATACACTTGTATGGCATAACAAATAGCCGGTGCTATCAAACAAATATAGGGAGATAACCTGTCGGTTAATATCCGCTTGGTTAAAATTCCAAACGTAAATAACCCTAAGAGGGGACCGTATGTATACCCAGCAATGTCTAATAAAATGCTGATTATCGATTTGTTATCGAGCCATTTAAAAAACATCACACAAATCAAAAACAACACCGCAAAAGTCAGGTGCACGGTCATTCTTGTTTTCGATTTTTCGGACTCTCCTAATTTTTCGTTCCGTTGAATGCCCAAAATATCAATACAAAATGAAGACGTTAAAGCCGTAATGGCTCCGTCAGCACTTGGAAACAACGCTGATATCAATCCGATAATAAAGATAACAGAAATAGCCGGTGGTAAATATTGCAAGGCAATAGTTGGAAACAAATCATCCCCTTTTACATCCAATCCTTTACTGCCGGCATATAAGTACAACAACCCTCCAAGCAACAAAAACAAAAAATTAACCCCAACCATTACCGTACTAAAGGTGAGCATGTTTTTTTGCGAATCGCCCAGTTTTTTAACGCTGATATTTTTCTGCATCATTTCCTGATCAAGGCCGGTCATGCTAATGGTGATAAAGGCTCCGCCAATAATTTGTTTGAGGAAGAATTTTTTATCCATCACATCTGTGTTAAACATTTCGGTATAGCCCAACGCATTTAACTGACTCATGGCTTCGGAGAATGAAATATGTAAATCGCCCATGATGTAAAACACACAAACCACCAATGCCAGCAACATAAAAAAGGTTTGCAAGGTATCTGTCCACACAATTGTTTTTACCCCTCCTTTAAAGGTATAAAGCAAAATCATCACTAAAATAATCATAGCAGTGGCCGCAAACGGAACACCGAGCGCATCGAGGATAAAAAGTTGCATTACGTTTATTACCAGATACAACCGCAATGTTGCGCCCATGGTGCGTGATATGATAAAAAACAAGGCTCCCGTTTTATAACTGTTATCGCCAAAACGGTGGTGCAAATAATGGTAAATGGACGTAAGGTTGAGCCTGTAATAAAGGGGCAGCAAAATATATGCAACGGCAAAGTAACCGATAAAATAGCCTAACACTACCTGGAAATAGTTAAAATGGCTAACCGCAATTGTGCCGGGAACAGATATAAACGTAACACCACTCAATGAGGTTCCGATCATGCCAAAAGCAACCAGCATCCAGTGGCTGTTTTTATTCCCGTTAAAAAAGGTTTCATTATTGCTTCCACGGGCAGTGTAAAAAGCTACACCCAGCAATACCAAAAAATAAATAACAACAAATGAAAAAAGTATAAGTGGCGACATGCAAACAAATGTAACAAGCCCAACAAATGTTGTTTAAAATAGTTAGCCACAGGTTTTGAAGGATGATGTGGAATTAGACAGTCAACTAATTTGAGGTTTAAGCTATTTGAATCGCCATTTAGGGGATTCCTACCCATCTATTAAAAGATAAACTTAAACGATGGCGTATGTTCTAAAAACTATCGACTTTAACTACATTCGCAACATGAATTATCCTTCGCAACTTATAGAAGAAGCTGTTAACGAATTGTCTAAATTCCCGGGCATTGGCAAAAAATCGGCTATGCGCATGGTGTTGTTTTTGTTAAAGCAAAAGGAGCTGGATGTGATTAAACTGGGTGAATCGGTTATCAAATTGCGCACCCAAATTCAATATTGCGAACGTTGCGGCAACGTAAGCGACGCGCATATGTGTAATATCTGTGCCAACCCCAAACGCGACCAGCATACCATTTGTGTGGTGGAAGATTTGCGGGACGTGCTTGCCATTGAAAATACCAATTCATTTACGGGAACCTACCATATTATTGGCGGATTGATATCGCCTATTAATGGAATTGGCCCTGATACGCTCAATATCGAAAGTTTAATTGAGCGTATTAAAACAGAAGAAACAAAAGAAATTATTATGGCCATCAGCGCAACGATGGAGGGTGATACGACTGTGTTTTACCTGTCGAAAAAAATGAAAGAACTGGGCGTAAACATCAGCACCATTTCGCGCGGCATTGCCATTGGTGGCGAATTGGAATATGCGGATGAAATTACCCTCGGAAGAAGCATTGCACTGAGGGTTCCTTACCAAAATTAGGAGCATCTCTTCGGTTTAACCTTTCAGTTTTCCCCTAATACGTTGCTTAACCCGGCTGAATTCAAGTGGCCCGGTTCATTGATTAAAATCAATTTCGTTAAATCCTTTTTATTCCCAACTTTGTTACACCCTTAACGGGGTATTTTTACTCTTTTAATATTCAACACATGATCATACAACAACTTTATACCAATTGCCTTGCACAAGCTGCTTATTATATCGAATCGGATGGCGAGGCGGCCATTATTGACCCGCTGCGTGATTATGATGCCTATATTGAAATGGCTAATAGCAATGGGGCAAAAATAAAATATGTTTTCGAAACGCATTTTCATGCCGATTTTGTGAGTGGACATATTGATTTGGCTAAGCAAACGGGAGCTTCCATTGTATACGGACCGACCACGCAAACCCCCTACCCGGTGCATGTGGCAAAAGACGGAGAAGAACTGAAGCTTGGAAAATTAACCATTAAGGTATTACACACTCCGGGACACACTCCGGAATCGAGCAGCTTTTTGCTGATAGATGAAAACGGAAAAGAACAATGTGTTTTTACCGGTGATACACTTTTTGTGGGTGATGTGGGAAGACCTGACCTATTGGATGGTGTGATGAGCAAAGAAGAACTTGCAGGCATGATGTACGATTCGTTGCACAATAAACTAATGCCTTTGCCGGATGCGGTAACGGTATACCCGGCACACGGTGCGGGCAGTGCTTGTGGTAAAAATATCGGCAAAGAAACATTCTCAACCATTGGCGAGCAAAAAGCAAAAAACTATGCTTTGCAACCCATG
>CALRRW020000078.1:0-6564 GCA_943370695.1 Comamonas sp. lk
TTGTGTTTTAGCGTGAACAAAGGGGTAACCGTTCCTCCTTCGTTAAAAAATATTTATAAAGAGCTGCTCACAGATATTCCGGACTTTGAAGTCCCCAATCATGGTGATTTAACTGCATGGGCCGACCAGGGAATATTGTTATTAAACGCCACCCTCACCGTAGAAAAAGACAAACCCGGATCGCACCAGGGAAAAGGTTGGGAACAGTTTACAGATGCTGTTATCCGTTTATTATCAAAAGAAAAACAACACCTTGTATTTATCCTTTGGGGAAAATTTGCACAAAGCAAAGAATCATTTATTGACAGCTCAAAACATTTGGTATTAAAGGCCGCACATCCCTCACCCTTTTCGGCATACAACGGGTTTTTCGGATGCAAACATTTTAGCCAGACCAATCGGTTTTTAGCTTCCCACCAATTAGCACCTATCAAGTGGTAAGGATATTTTTTTATATTTGGCGCAATGTTTAAAGCTACCGCTATCATTTTAAATCAGGTACTTGAAAGTTCATACTTTGCGGTAGAAGCATTGCGCACCAATAAACTCCGCACGTTTCTTTCAACGCTTGGTATTACCATTGGTATTTTCTGCATCATTATGGTGCTTACCATGGTAGAGTCGCTCGAACGAAATGTGCAGGCAAGTGTGGAGTCGCTTGGGAAAGACGTGGTTTTTGTAGACAAATGGCCCTGGACCTTTGGCCCGGACTATAAGTGGTGGAAATACATGAACAGGCCCAATCCCAAACAAGCGGAGCTCAAAACCCTAACAGAAAAACTAAACCTTGCGGATGCAAGCGCACTGGTTGTAACAGTAGGTAATGCTACAATTAAGTATGAAAGCAATTCGGCCACGGGTATTAATCTTGTGGGTGTATCGCATGAATATGATAAAATCAGAAGTTTTAATTTATCGGATGGCAGGTATTTTACAGAAAACGAATCGCGCAACGGGCTTCCTGTAGCAGTAATTGGTTATGCAATTGCCGAATCGCTTTTTCCAAATGGCGGAGGCCTTGATAAAACGGTGTCGATTAAAGGCAGGAAATACAAAGTGATAGGTATTGTGACAAAAGAAGGTGAAAGCATGCTGGGCAACAGCATGGATAATATGGCACTGTTGCCTTCCCAAAATGTGGCTCAATTTGTAAGGGTTAATTCCAATCAATCCAATACTCAAATACAGGTAAAAGCCAAAACGGGCATCCCCCTTTCTCAGCTGGAAGAGGAACTGATGGGCATTATGCGTGGATTGAGAAAATTAAAACCCGGAGAGGAAGAAAACTTTGCGCTCAATAAAACAACCTTAATTGCTGAACCTGTTAAGCAGGTATTTAGTGTGATTACTTTTGCGGGGTGGATTATTGGCGGGTTTGCCATTCTTGTGGGCGGTTTCGGTATTGCCAATATTATGTTTGTTTCCGTGAAAGAACGCACCAACCAAATAGGCATTCAAAAATCCCTTGGAGCAAAAAACTATTTTATCCTCATTGAATTTTTAACGGAAGCCATTGTACTTTGTTTGGTGGGTGGTGCTTGCGGCATATTGCTGGTTTGGATGCTCACAGCACTGGTGAGTTCTTCCTTTGATTTTGAAATTGCCTTAAGTATCGGAAACATTACCACCGGTTTTGTTGTTTCCATAACCATTGGTCTCATTTCGGGTTTTATTCCGGCCTATTCGGCTTCAAAACTTGATCCGGTTGTTGCCATTCGCGCCAAATAATTTATATTGCAAGCCATACATTGAAAGTAATATCAAAATATACCGATGAAGCCACCCTGGTAGCAGCGCTCAAAGCGAAGCAATCGGATGCTATTACTTATTTGTATGATAATTACTCTAACGCATTATTTGGTGTGATTGATCGTATTATCCAATCCGAAGATATTTCGAATGATGTATTGCAGGATGCTTTTGTAAAAATCTGGAAAAATATTGACGGATACTCCAAAGAAAAAGGCTCTCTTTTTACCTGGATGCTGAATGTATGCCGCAATACGGCTATTGACGAAACCCGTTCGAAACAATATAAAAAGCAACTGCAAAACCAAAACATCGAAGATTCCGTAAATAAAGTTGACCGCTCGGAACAAGTGACCCTGAAAGTGGATCATATTGGACTGAAAGAAGTGGTGGCAAAACTCAAACCGGAACAGAAAATTTTGGTGGATAAAATATATTTTGAGGGCTATACCCAGGAGGAGGTTTCCAAAGAACTGGAAATTCCATTGGGAACGGTAAAAACCCGCATTAGGGCAGCCATCATACAATTGAGAGGAGTATTAGTAACAAATGGATAACAAGGCTTACATAGAAAGTGGTATTTTGGAAACGTATGTTTTGGGCATGTGTAGTGCCGAAGAAGCACGCGAAGTAGAAGCCATGTGTAGCAAATATCCGGAAGTAAAAGCGGAGTTAACCGCTATTCAGGAGTCCATCAATCAATACGCGGTGGCGCATAGCAAAACGCCCAAAGCCCAAACACGCGAAAATATCTTAAACGAAATTGCTGCTTTGGAAGAAAGCCAACAATTTACCAAACCAACGGTACCTTTATTCTCTTCAAGATTGGCCATTGCGGCTTCGTTCATTTTGCTTTCATTGAGTTTAATTGGCAATATTGTTTTTTACAGCAGGTGGAAATCGGCAAATGAAGAGGTGATTGCCCTCAATTCGGAGAAACAACAACTGGCCGACAACATGAAAGCCAACCAGGTAAAACTGGAGAATATGCACAACGATATGGCCATATTAGCCGATCCGTATACCATGAAAGTAATGATGAAAGGGGTTGAAAAATCGCCTAACAGCATGGCCATGATTTACTGGAACCAACAATCGAAAGAAGTATTCATCGAACTCAAATCATTACCGATGCCCGAACAGGGAAAACAATACCAGCTTTGGGCAATAGTGGATGGCAAACCGGTGGATGCAGGAATGATTACCATGACTGAAGGTGACTCTTCGTTGCATAAAATGAAAGATTTTGAAACCGCCCAGGCCTTTGCCATTACATTGGAAAACGAAGGCGGAAGCCCAAGCCCTACCCTTACCGAAATGTATGTAATGGGAGCCATTGGAAGTTAATACAACTTGCATGACCGAACTTGTATTTTCCGATATCACCCTTAACACATTAGCCCAAACTGCACAAAACATTATTCAATCATCGAATAGTCATACCCTTTGGTGCTTTGAAGGCGAAATGGGTGCGGGAAAAACAACTCTTATCAAAACCATTTGCAAAGAACTGGGTGTGCAGGATGATATTACCAGTCCCACCTTTTCACTCGTAAATGAATACCGCACAGCCGAGGGCAACCCCATTTACCATTTCGATTTTTACCGCATCCGCTCCATCGAGGAAGTGTATGACATTGGTTATGAAGATTATTTTTACAGTGGCCATATCTGCCTCATTGAATGGCCTTCACAAATTGAAGAATTGCTTGCCGATGAATCGGTATTGACCATTACGCTTGAAAAAACCTCGGAAGACGCCCGCACCATCAGGGTGAGCAGTACCTAAACATTTGTTCTACTAATTAGCACAACAATCTGTTAGCTTTGTGTAAATGTTATTAATTGTAAAACAGGGATGTAAAATATAATCTGTTGTTTAGCGTTACTTTTACAACAATAAATGATCGTGTCCCAAATAATTGCTGAATATGAACGTAGTGCAGCTTAAACAAGAAGAACAAAAAAGCAAAATGATTGGCTATGGTGTTACGATAGGTATACATGGCGCTTTGTTTTTGCTTTTGTGGTGGGCCGTTTTACAACCGCTTGATCCACCACTTCAGTTTGGCGGAATGGAATTATCAATGGCGCTGGGTGAAGAGGATATGGGCGGGCCAAGCGATATTCCGGTAACGGATCCGGCCTCAGCTCCCGAACCTGTTACAACCCAAACACCGGACGAACAAACCGTAACACAAGATTTGGAAGAAGTAGATGTTGTTGCCAAACCCACTCCTGATAAAAAAGACCCTGTTGCCAAAACCCCAATAACCAAACCCGTAGATAAACCGATTACAAAACCTGTAGAAAAACCACGTGTAGCCGATACACGCGCCTTGTTTAAAAAGAGCACAACAGGTTCCAATGACGGTGGACACGGAGCCGGATCGGTTCCCGGAAATGAAGGAAACCCCGATGGTGTTGAAGGAGGCAGTCCGGATGGTAATGGAATCGGAACTGGATTGGGAGGAACAGGTGGCGGAACCGGAACAGGCGATGGCACAGGTGATGGAATGGGATTTTCATTGAAAGGAAGATCATTATCGCGCAGACCGGATGTAACAGATAATTCGAGGGAAACAGGAACAATCGTTGTTGCGATTGTAGTAGATAGAACCGGAAAAGTAACTAGGGTACAACTTGGCCAAAAAGGAACAACCACACTCAATCCAACCTTGTTGGAAAAAGCACGTCAAGGCGCAATGGATGCACGTTTTTCACCTAAGCCCGACGGACCGGAAGAACAATACGGTACGATGACTTTTGTGTTTAGGTTTAAACAGTAGTTCAGGAATTGGGTTGGTTGAGTTGATTGGGTTGAATACATTTGCTGCATTCAACTAAGAGGATTTTTCCTAAAGTTACGTATGACTTATTCCGAAACGCTTGCTTATTTATACAGTCAGTTGCCCATGTTTACCCGCATTGGAGCAGCCGCTTTCAAAAAAGATTTAACCAATACCCTTGCATTGTGCGAGGTATTAAACAATCCCCAAAACTCTTTTAAAAGCATACATATTGCCGGCACCAATGGCAAAGGTTCTACCTCACATATGCTGGCTTCTATCCTGCAGGAAGCGGGATACAAAGTTGGATTGTACACATCACCTCATCTCAAAGATTTCAGGGAACGGATTCGCATCAATGGTGAAATGATTTCGGAACAATATGTAGTGGATTTTGTGGCAAAACACCAACAGGTTTTTGATGATATTCAACCTTCGTTTTTTGAATGGACCGTTGCGTTGTGTTTTGATTATTTTACAAACCAACAGGTAGATATTGCCATTATAGAAACGGGCCTGGGTGGACGGCTGGACTCTACTAATATTATTACCCCCTTGCTTTCGGTGATTACCAATATTGGCTGGGACCATATGGATATGCTGGGTGACACCATTTCCAAAATCGCTTCTGAGAAAGCAGGAATTATCAAACCCAATATACCTATTGTAATTGGTGAATACGATGCAGAAACGGCTCCCGTTTTTATGGCAAAAGCGCAGGCTGAAAACAGTCCGCTTATTTTTGCCAAAGATGTATTTCAACTTCATTCCTTTGTTAGCAATAATTTGGAGAGCACGTTTGATGTAAACAAACTATCGCAACCCTGGCTGCAACATGCAAAGTGTGATTTGCCGGGTAGCTACCAGCAATTCAATATTCCAACGGTACTCACTGCCATTGAACAATTGCAACAACAGGGATGGATCATTTCCGACCATGCTATTGCGAATGGATTGCAACAGGTAAAACAAAACACAGGATTGATGGGAAGATGGCAGGTTTTGGCACAACAGCCACTCACCATTTGCGATACAGGTCATAATGTAAATGGCCTTACTTATGTAGTTGAACAATTGTCCAACATTCCATTTGACAGGTTGCACATGGTGATTGGAATGGTAAAAGATAAGGATATCACCAAGGTGCTTGCCTTATTGCCAACAGATGCCACTTACTATTTTTGCAATGCCAATATTCCACGAGCTTTACCTGCCGAAGAATTGCAAACCTTAGCCCAACCATTTGGATTAAAGGGGCAAGCTCACGGTTCGGTGCAGCAGGCATTGGATGCAGCGAAAGCACAGGCCAATGTTAACGACTTAATTTTTATCGGGGGCAGCACTTTTGTTGTGGCCGAAGTGGTATAAATAATTACTTTTACAACATGAAGAAATCATTGCTTTTACTTGGCTTATTTGTAAGCTTAAGCATGTTTGCACAAGCACAAAAAACACCTGCGGTTACCATCCTGGAGGCCAAAGAAAAAAAAGCTGTGGTTAAACAAATGAATCAAGGTGGAGGATTTTACACCAACAATACAGATAGTGCCAACACTATTTTGTTTGAGTACAATTATACGGGTGCGCAAAATAACCAAATCAGTGATGACGAATACAAAGAAATTATCGGGTTTAATATTGTACCGGATAAGTCGGGAAAATTCATGCTTACATCAAACGACTTTTCGGCAGCCAATGTGTACTTTTATAAAAGTTGCTTTTGTATAGACAGGGGCACTTATGCTGCTGTAAGCGGAACCATCAGGGGAGCAAAAATGAGCAAGACCACCTGGTATGTGAATATGAATATCAAGGTGAATACATCTAAAAATGAAAATCCTGTTTGGGTTACCAAAAAAGTGAAAGGTATTTTTAATATTGTTTCCCAATAGTATGCTCACCATCCGAAAAGCAACCATTGCCGATACACAAACTATTTTGCAGTTCATTGAAGGAATTGCGGCCTATGAAAAACTATCACATGAAGTTGAAACTACAGCGGCCAAATTGGAAGCAACACTCTTTG
>CALRRW020000079.1:0-6536 GCA_943370695.1 Comamonas sp. lk
ATTCAGGATTTTCCGTTCCGGGATTAAACACCACTCTTTTTGGCTTTAATCCAATTATATAACCCTGGTATTGTTCCTGGTTTTGAGGGTTAAGATACAATGTAACTGTATCAAAATCAGTATCTGTCGGTAGTTCATTTACTATTGGGTGCTCATTAACAAGCCCCTTTTTTATACCAAAGGCAACTACATCATGCTTATACTCATTCAGCATTGCCGTAGCTATAAACCCATATCTGGCGGGGTTTGGTGAAGCCCCAAGTACCAATGTTTTTTTATTCATATCCAAAAAATTATGACCATCAATAATAACATTTAAGTCTTCAAAAAGTTACTGATATATTTCAGCAGACTTCCTTATTTTCGCGTCCTTAAAGAAGCAAGCCATAAATAATGAGCATTTTGTCGATTGATTAAACACAATTAACACAAAGCCATAATTAACATTATACCATGAAAATATCGTACAACTGGTTACTTGAAAAAATTAGTATTCAAAAAAATCCCGAGGAGATTTCAGCTATGCTTACCGGCACCGGTCTGGAAGTTGAGGGAATTGAAAAATATGAATCATTGAAAGGCGGCCTGGAAGGTATTGTTGTGGGAGAGGTAAAAACATGTGTGAAACACCCTAATGCCGACAAATTAAGTGTAACCACCGTAAACATTGGTGGCGAAAGCGATATCCAAATTGTATGCGGAGCGCCAAACGTGGCTGTGGGCCAGAAAGTTTTGATAGCAACCGTTGGAGCAACCGTGTACCCGACCAATGGAGAACCTTTTAAAATCAATAAAAGTAAAATCAGAGGTGAAGTGAGCGAAGGAATGATTTGTGCCGAAGATGAATTAGGCTTAGGAAAAAGTCATGATGGCATTTTGGTACTGCCATCCCATTATAAAGCTGGCGAAAAAGCCGCTACTTATTTCCCCATCTACTCTGATTATTTGATAGAAATAGGATTAACCGCAAACCGCGGGGATGCGGCTTCACACCTGGGAGTAGCAAGAGACCTACGTGCACTTACGAATTGCGAATTGCGAACAACAAATGATGAAAAATTCAACATCTCAAATCTCAAATCTCGAATCTCAATCTCCATAAATGATGTAGCATGCCCTCGTTATTCGGGCCTATCAATTTCAGGAATTACCGTTAAAGAATCACCGGATTGGATCAAAAATAAATTGAAAGTGATTGGTCTTGCTCCAATTAACAATATAGTGGATGCGACCAATTATGTACTGCATGAGTTAGGCCAACCCCTGCATGCTTTTGATGCAGATAAAATTGTCGGAAATGCAATTGTTGTTAAAAAGGCTGATGCCGGAACAACCTTTACCACACTTGATAAAACAGAACGCAAGTTAACTGGGATTGAACTAATGATTTGCGATGCTGAAAAACCACTGGCCATTGCCGGGGTGTTTGGCGGCTTGCATTCAGGTATAACATCCGACACCAAAAATATTTTTATTGAGAGTGCTTATTTTAATGCAGCATCTGTTCGTAAAACAGCCAAAACACATGGCTTAAACACCGATGCTTCTTTCAGATATGAGCGCGGAACAGACCCCAATATGACAGTTGATGCACTTAAGCGAGTGGCTTCAATTATTGTGGAAATCGCAGGAGGGGATATTTCATCAGAAATCGTTGACATGTATCCGAATCCCATCCAGAATATTGAGTTACCCTTTTCAATTCCCAAATTCAATAGACTTATTGGCCAGGAAATTCCACTTGCAGAAGTGAAACGCATTTTAACAGGACTGGATATTCTAATATTGAACGAAACTTCCGAAATAATAACACTGTCCATTCCACCCTATCGTTCGGATGTTACCCGTGAAGCAGATATTGCAGAAGAAATTTTACGCATTTTTGGGTTAAACAATATTGATATCCCTACACAGGTTAAGTCCTCTATTTCTCCTTCACAGGATGAAGCAAATTATAAACTGCGCAACAAAGTTGCCGATTATTTAAGTAACAGTGGGTTTTATGAACTTACCTGCAACTCGCTCACAAAATCGGCTTATTACACCGAAGAAGAATTAAAGTACTCGGTTAAAATGCTCAACCCGTTAAGCAGCGATTTAGATATTATGCGTATGCAAATGTTGTACAGTGGACTTGAAATGATGCAGTATAACAACAACCGCAAGGCATCAGATATAAAATGTTTTGAGTACGGAAAAACCTACCAGAGTATTGATGGAAAGTATATTGAAACCCCACATTTTACTTTGTTTATCACTGGTAGCAAACAAGCCGAAAGTTGGAACACACCACAACAGCCTACTAATTATTTCACACTCAAAGCTGCAGTTAAAAACGTGTTGGGCAGATTGGGCATTAAGCAAAAATTAGACGCTAACTACAACCATGAAGATAGTAGGTTGCACAATACCGTTTCATTAACACATAATGGGAAAACAGTTGCAGTATTTGGTACCATCAATCCTGAAATAGCAGGAAAATTTGATCTAAACACACCCGTATATTTTGCCGACTTTTACTGGAATACCATTGTCGAATTGTGTACCGGTAATAACCTCAAGTTTAAACCTATTTCTGCTTTCCCGCATGTACGCAGAGACTTGGCATTGCTATTGGATAATGCCACAAACTATGCTGATATTGAACGTATAGCACTAAAAGCCGAACCTAAATTATTGCAAGCGGTAAATGCATTTGATGTTTACCAAGGCGATAAAATTGCACCAGGTAAAAAATCGTATGCAGTAAGTTTTATCTTACAAGACGAAGAAAAGACCTTAACCGACCAAGATATCGATAGCGTGATGACCAAATTGATTAAACAATTTGAAAAGGAACTTGGAGCAACTTTAAGAAGCTAAAAATGGACACCCCGCACTTAACAGCCCAGGAAATTAAACTCAAGGTTATTAAGTTACTTCATAAAATGGAGCAGCTTGAATATAAGTGTAATGTACTTGAAGCTGAGAATTTACAACTCAAAAACTCCATTCGCGAGCAAAAAAATAGCATGAAAGCATTAGAAGAAACCAATAAAATGCTTAAAATTGCTGAAACACTTAATCTCGAAGACGATAAACGTGAACTAAAAAAACTGGTGAATGGTTATATAAAAGAGATTGATGAGTGTTTAAGGTTACTGAGTAACAAATAATTAAAACGTTGGACGAACTTTCTATTAAAGTGAATATAGCCGACAGGTTTTACCCGTTAAGCGTAACAGCTGAGCAGGAAGAGCAGGTGCGGAAAGCGGCAAAGCTTATCAATGACAAACTGAAAGTGTATGAAAAACAGTTTTCGGTAAAAGATAAGCAAGATATTCTTTCGATGTGTGCCCTTGAATTGGCCACCGAACTAATAAAACTCCAGGATAAACCATTAATTGAAGATAATGGTTTGAGTGCCGAACTGAAAGAAATCCATAACCTTTTGAATAAGGTGTCGTTTTAAGTGCTTGTTTCACTTGCGTTTCCGTTATAATTTTTTATTCATTTAACAACAAACCAATAAGGTTTATGGAAATTTATTTAGTCGTAATTATTGCAATGGTAGCACTCGGAGCGGGTGTTGGGCTGATGTACCTTGTGGGCCAATCCATGCAAAAAAGCAAAGCCGAAGGCATTGTAAAAGATGCTGAAGCAAAAGCGGAGGTCATTAAAAAAGACCGGATGCTCGAAGCAAAAGAAAAATTTATTCAGTTGAAAGCCGAGCACGAAAAAGAGGTTATGCAACGAAACCAACAAGTGATTACCAATGAAAACAAAATCAAACAAAAGGAGCAATCACTTAACCAGAAATTAGAAGCCGTGCAACGCAAAGACCAGGAGTTGGAGCAAATTCGTGCAAGCCTTGAAAAACAACAACAAACGTTATCGATAAAAAAAGAAGAGGTTGATAAGGCTCACCAAAATCAGGTTAAACAACTCGAAAAAATTGCAGGTTTAACAGCTGCCGAAGCCAAGGCCCAATTGGTGGACACATTGACCGAAGAAGCCAGAACAGATGCAATGAGCATGGTGAAGGATTTGGTTGACGAGGCTAAACTAACCGCAAATAAGGAAGCTAAGAAAATTATTTTAAGTTCCATCCAGCGTTCGGCAGCTGAACATGCTATCGAAAATTCAGTATCTGTTTTTAATATTGAAAACGATGAAATGAAAGGTAGAATTATTGGACGTGAAGGAAGAAACATTCGTGCCTTGGAAGCTGCTACAGGCGTGGAAATCATCGTGGATGATACCCCTGAAGCCATTATTCTTTCATGCTTTGATCCTATTCGCAGAGAAATTGCCCGCTTATCCTTACACCGATTGGTGCAGGACGGACGTATTCACCCTGCACGTATTGAAGAAGTGGTTACTAAAACACGCAAGCAGTTAGAAGAAGAGGTTGTAGAAATAGGGGAACGTACCTGTATAGATTTAGGTATTCATGGTTTACATCCTGAGTTGATTCGTATGGTTGGCCGCATGCGTTACCGCAGTAGCTACGGGCAAAACTTACTGCAACACAGTCGCGAGGTAGCCAACCTTTGTGCTACAATGGCAGCAGAGTTGGGATTAAATGTTAAGCTCGCTAAACGTGCCGGATTGCTACACGATATTGGAAAAGTTCCAGATGACGATCCTGAAACACCACATGCTTTATTAGGTATGAAACTTGCCGAAAAATATAAAGAAAACTGGGAAGTTGTAAATGCAATTGGAGCACATCATGATGAGGTTGAAATGACTTCTATCTTATCTCCGATTATTCAGGCTTGTGATGCCATTTCGGGCTCGCGCCCGGGTGCACGCAGGGAAGATACAGAGAACTATATGAAACGCTTAAAGGACCTTGAAGGTATTGCGTTAAGTTATGGTGGAGTTGAAAAGGCTTATGCTATCCAAGCTGGTAGAGAGTTACGTGTAATCGTAGAATCTGAAAAAGTAACCGATGATCAGGCAGATATTATGTCTTTGGATTTATCACAACGCATTCAGAAAGAAATGACTTATCCAGGCCAGATAAAAATTACCGTAATCAGAGAAAAACGTGCGGTTAATTTCGCTAAATAATAGGTATTCGGAATTTCTGACATAGTGATTTTTGACTAAAAAAAGCTAAAAAGTATAGTCTTTAACATATAAAAGAGGTTGACAATAAAACGGTCAACCTTTTTTATGCAATAAACCTTTATAAGATTATTGACAATTTCCCTTTATATTATTTAACTTACACCAACAATTAAAACAAAACTATTATGAAAAAAATTGGCATCTATTCAATAGCAATTCTAATGTTGGGTATTGGCTCACTAAGCACAGGTTGCATGGGCTCGTGGATTGTTACCAAAAAAATATACAAGTGGAATGAGAAAGCTACAGGAAACAAATATGTAAACACTCTCCTTTTCTGGGTTTTGGGATGGATTGTTTATCCTGTAAGCCTGTTCCTTGATTCGGCCGTTTTTAACCTTATTGAATTCTGGAGCGGTTCCAACCCGATGGCGATGCAACCGGGAGAAATGGAGAAAGGAATTGTAAAAGGAAAGGATGGTAATGATTATGAAATGACTGTAACTCAATATCGTTACGACGTTATAGCATTAACAGGTAATCATAAAGGCGAAAAAACATCCTTGTTTTATTCTCCAGATACCAAAACATGGAGTACAACTAAAGGGGGCATTACCCAACCAATTGCCACAATCCACGAAGACATTAACAAAGTTGAGATTTTTGCTCCTGATGGCTCCGTGAAATTTCTAGATATAAACACGTTGGCATCCCAGGCTTTTCTGAATGCGGCATATTAATTTTTAATAATTTGTCTCATAAAAACCACTGTTTACCGCAACAGTGGTTTTTTTATGCAACGATTTCTTACCTTTACTTATCTGATAGGTTAATTACATTAGAAAGAAACACAATTTGTTACATCCTAAAAACATACTACTCCTTCTTTTGGCTTTGTGCTTAGCGGCTTCTTTGCAAGCAACGCATATTGTGGGAGGTGCATTCTCTTTGGAACACACAAGTGGAAACAGTTATATCCTAACATTAAAGGTGTTCAGAGATTGTTTAAACGGGCAGGCCGAATTTGACGACCCTGCTCCTGTCGGTATTTTCGACAAACTGACTAACGAGAATATGGCTCAGTATGATTTAACACTTACCTCAAAAGAAAAGTTACCTTTTGTAGGTGCTAACTGTAATAACTCACTACCATCAGGATGTACAGAAGTAGGTATTTACACCAGGACAATTTCATTGCCTACCAGTAGATACAATAATTCTGACGGTTATTATTTTTCGTACCAAAGATGTTGCCGGAACGGTATTATTCAAAACATTATCACTCCGGGAGATGCAGGCATTGCTATTTATATGGAGATTCCTTCGCCAAGGTTTTACACAAACTCAACTCCGAAATTCACTGCTAATCCTAACGTATTATTTTGCGAACAAAAACTAACCGAATATAATTTCGGATTCTCTGACGCTGATGGTGACCAGTTGATTTTTTCAATGACTGATCCGATAAATGGTAATCT
>CALRRW020000080.1:0-6518 GCA_943370695.1 Comamonas sp. lk
CGACGGAAACAAGGACAGCTCAACCTCTCATGCAAGTATTCCGTATCATGATTATCAGTTTGCCAAAACGGCACAGCACTTTGATTTTTTAGGAATTTCCGAACACAATCACCATGGTGCTGAAATGGAGCGCATCAGTTATGCCAAAGGATTGCAACAGGCCGATAGTGCCAATAGGGATAGCGCTTTTATTACAATGTATGGAATGGAGTGGGGGGTTATTGGTCCTCCTGGCGGACATGTGCTGGTTTATGGGGTTAATCAATTGATTGGTTGGGATTCGGTTGGCGGTGTTCCTAATTACGATGTATACAATGCAAAACTCGACTATGCAGGATTGTTCAGTAAAATAGCTGCGATACCGGGCGCATTTGCCAGTTTGGCTCATCCTGCCACTACCGATTATGATACGATGTATGCCAATCCGGTGAACGCCACATTTGACAGTGCTATTGTGGGTAGCGCGATTCGTTCAGGCCCCGCATTTAGTACCGATACTACTTATAGTGACCCATCTTCTTCAAGTTATGAAGCACGGTATAAGGACGCGCTTAAACGGGGTTATCACCTCGGGCCAACATTGGATCATGATAATCATTATACCACTTTTGGAAAAACAGCAGCCGGCAGGACTGTGGTGTTGGCCCCAGCGCTAACCAGGACGAATATTATGGATGCTATTAGAAAAATGCGCATCCAAGCCAGTGACGATTGGAATGTTCGTGTAACGTTTACGGTTAACGGAAATCCTTTAGGGTCAATTTTTAACGACACTGCAAATCCTTATATTTCGGTAACCGTATTTGATCCTGATTTGGAAACGACTTCCAATATTGTTATCACTTATGGTATTCCGGGAAGTGGTGTTAATCCTACAACACTCATATCAAGTACAACGGGGAGTTTAACTTACACACATACAATTCCTATCGGTGCTTCATATTATTATTATGCCGTGGTAACACAAGCCGATGGCGACAAGATTTTTACGGCACCTGTTTGGGTAAATAAAGTAAGTATCCTTCCTGTAAAATTAACAGCGTTTAGTGCAAGCAAAAACAAAACGGGTATTGCCTGCAGTTGGAAAACGGCAGCAGAATGGAATGCAGATTATTTTGCGTTGGAGCGCAGCGATAATGGGGTCGATTTTTACACGATTACAACGGTGAAGGCAACCAATACTGCAACTGTTTCTGAGTATGGATGGTTAGACGAACTGAAAATGATACCACCGGTAGTTTATTATAGACTTAAACAAGTGGATGTTGATGGAGGTTATCATTACTCAAATATCATCTTTGTGAGAAATGATACCCAAACAAAAAATAATGTATCAATCGTTCCAAATCCATTTGAAAACAAGCTTGTGTTTTCTTTTGATGAAGACCCTGATCAATCAGTGCGATATACCTTCTATAATTCTTTAGGCGTAAAAGTGCATGAAGTGACAATTGCGGGGAGCCTTGAAAATACGATAGTATTGCCGGAAAACTTAGTTACAGGATTGTATACCGTGAATATCCAAAGCGGAGATTTGCATGTTGTAAAACACCTTGTTAAGCAATAAAAGATTTAGACCTTCTTCGCCTCGTTCCAAAACACATCCATTTCTTCCAGTGTCATTTCAGTAAGTTTACGATTTTGTTCTTTGGCTTTTGCTTCAATATATTGAAACCGGTGAATAAACTTTTGGTTTGTTTTTTCCAGTGCGTCATCCGGATTGATATCATTTCTGCGGGCAACATTAATGAGTGAGAATAAAAAATCACCAAATTCATTTTCTGTTTTAACAGCACTGGTGTTTGCCTCAATTTCTTCTTTGAGTTCGGCAAGTTCTTCATCCACTTTGGCCCATACTTCTTTTGAGGTTGGCCAGTCAAAACCCACCTGTGCTGCTTTTTCCTGCATGCGCAGCGCTTTTACAATACTTGGAGTTCCTTTGGCTACGCCACTCAATACAGATTTGTTTCCTTCTTTCAGTTTCAGTTGTTCCCAGTTTTCTTTTACCTGTTCAGCGGTTGAAACTGTTACATCTCCATATATGTGCGGGTGGCGAGATATCAATTTTTCACACAAACTATTGCATACATCTGATATATCAAATGCACCCGTTTCGCTACCGATACGTGCATAAAAAACAATATGCAATAACACATCACCCAATTCCTTTTTGATTTCGGTGGTGTCGTTTTTTAAGATAGCATCGCTTAGTTCATAGGTTTCTTCAATGGTGAGGTGGCGCAAACTTTCATTGGTTTGTTTCATGTCCCACGGACACTTTTCACGCAGTTCATCCATGATATCCAATAAACGGGAAAACGCATCGAGTTTTTGTTGTTTGGTTGTAGCCACTTTCTATAAAATTAATACAAGCAAATTAACCTCAAAGAAGGGAAGGGGCAAGCAATTTTTTCTGAATAAAATGATTAAGGTTTAATCCCTCAATGGCACCATACACCGCACATCCTTGTCGGTTACATACCATTCAAGGCAATAGCCATTGGGGTCTAATCGAGGATGGGCAAGCAGTTTTTGAAAGGTTGTCGTTACGTTCGGAAGGTCTTTGTAATAATCGAAAAGTGTAATGCTGGCATATTGTCCTCTGCGAATGGTGAATGGTTCGCACGGCAATTGGGTTTCTACAGGTTTAATAAGCTCGGCAGCGGCTTTGTATAATATGGTTCCATTTTGCGGATGTGAAACCCCAAAATACCTGCGTTCAGCAGCAGGCGGTAATAACACACGCAGTTCTTCATGTGCATCGTGCACACCATCCGGAAAGGATTTTGCCGTTAAGCAAAGGACCTCAATATCGTTGGGTACGGTTATCACTTCCATAAGAATAAGTTTGTTGTTTGAGGTTTTGCTATTGTTGTTTTGCTATTGTTGTAGTTTCGCCTACGTTCAACCACCTCAAGCATATGAGGAAGGGAAATTACGAAAGTCTGCGAAATCTCAAATCTCAAATCTCAAATCTCAAATCTCAAATACGCTCACTCGGTTTCATAAATAACCAGTCCCGTTCTCAGCTTGGGCTCAATCCAGGTTGATTTAGGAGGCATGATGAGGTTGTTTTCAGCAACTTCTTTTACCTCTTCAATGCTTGTTTGGTAAAGGGTAATGGCTAGGTTGTAATCATTGTTATCAATCGTTTCCTGCAAGGTTCCAATTCCTTTTGTACCATCCATAAACGAAATCCGCTTATCTGTTTTGCTGTCGTTGATGCTAAAAATACGTTTTAACAAGTATTCTTCCACAATACTCACATCCAGTTTTTCCAATGTTCCCGATAGGGTAACGGCAAACTCCGGTTTCAGTTTTAAGAGATAAGCTGTTTTGTTAAAGTACAATCCAAACTCTTTTGGTTTGAGCGGTTGTACAGGCAACGCTCCGCTAGGAATCATGTCAAAATATTTTTCCACTTCGGCTATAAAGTTGGTTTTGTTTACCAGCTCATCTTTCACCAAACGATGGTATTCAAAAATATGAAGTTTCGAAAATGGAATTAAACAAACAGGAAAAAAATTAAATGCTTCGTTTCCGTCAAACAATGGATTGGCTGTACGCTCGTATTCGCAATAGGCCGCAGAGCCTGCACTGCGATGGTGTCCATCGGCAATGTATAACTTGGATACATTGTCAAATTCGTTTCTAATCAACTCCACATCTTCTTTTTTACTCACTACCCACAAATTGTGTTTCAACTGATCGGGGCTTATAAAGTTGTATTCGGGAATGTGGTTTTCGATATAATGCTCAATCACCTTTTCAATTTTGGGAGAATCGGGATACGTTAACAAAACAGGATTTCCCAGCTGTTTAAACCAGCGAATATGATCCGCTAATTCATTTTGTTTTTCGGTTAGGGTGTTTTCGTGCTTAAGGATATGGTTATTGTTGTAATCATCCACACTTGCTGCTGCAATAATTCCGGTGTAAGCATTGCTTCCTTTAATTACACGGTAAAGATAATACGAATCGGCATCGTCTTTTACAAACCAGCCCTTTTCCTTAAACTGTTTTAAGTAATCAAGTCCCAATGGAAAATGTTTCTCCGGATTTTTCTTTTCACCCTTAAAATGCAAATACGGTTTTACAATATGCAAATAGCTATGAGGATTGGTATCCAACTCATAATACGATTTGTCTCGGCTTCCCGAATCATAAGAAGGAGCAGATATCTGAGCAGCTTTATCGCGCGCAGGGCGCAGGGCTTTAAACGGTTTTACGATTGCCATGTTTTAAATGCGTATTTCGGAGGGTCAAAAATGTGGAATTTAAATTCGAATCATGAAGTACGAAATTCTTTATCATTATATTCTAGTGACTAATTTCATTTCGCCTTTTTGACACTCCGCATTCCGAACTTCATCCTATTTTTTAAAAAATTCGATTACTTTTTCAGCAAGTTCAATACCAATTCGGTTTTGTGCTTCCAGCGTACTGCCACCAATATGCGGGCTTAAGCTCACATGTTTGTGTTTTAAAATATCCATGTTTACAGGAGGTTCCTTTTCAAAAACATCCAGGCCTGCAAAAGCAACATGTTCACTGTTGAGGTTAGCCAATAAGTCCGTTTCGCTGATAACTCCTCCACGCGAGCAGTTAATCAAACCAACGCCTTTTTTCATCTGAGCCATTTTAGCTGAATCAATAATAGCTTTGTCGCCCTCGTTAAATGGAACGTGGAAAGTAATAAAATCAGAATTTGAAATAACCTGTGCTTCAGTTACTGTTTTGATATTAACTTTAATCCGTGATTGATCGCCCAAAGCAGGTAAGTGCAACACCAAATCCAACGTATCCACATATGGATCAAATGCAAGCACATTCATTCCCAAACCAATGGCAATTTTGGCCACTTCTTGTCCGATACGACCGAAGCCATAAACACCCATCGTTTTACCGGCCAATTCAATTCCATTGCTGGCAACTTTTTTGAGATTGCCAAATTCTTCGTTGCCTTTTTCGGGCATCACACGATTCGTTATCTGGATAAAACGTGCTGCCGAAAAAATATGGGCAAATACCAATTCTGCTACCGAAACTGATGAAGAGGCCGGAGTGTTAATCACTGCGATACCTTTGTTTTTTGCATAGGCAACATCAATATTGTCCATACCCACACCACCACGGCCCACGAGTTTTAAATTAGGGCAGGCATCAATAATATCCTTGCGAACCTTCGTAGCACTCCGCACCAAAATGGCGTCATAGTTGTTTAACTCAGTTGCCAATTTATCCTGTGGAATTTTATTGGTATCAACCGTAAATCCTGCTGCTTCTAGAATCTTTTTTCCATTGGCATCAATGCCATCGTTTGCTAATATTTTTGTCATGTGCTTTATGTTGATTATGTTAATTGTGTTGAGGGTGTTAATTGAGAAAAGACTATGTTTTGTTGTCAATTAACTTTTTTAGATAACTCATGTATCCATTTAACACTTTTATGTTTACTCTTATTTTATCTCTTAATGTTGAAAATAGTTGTTCGCTAATATATTTTTCATCAAGCGCCACCGTTAGGTGGTCGATTGTTTCATTCAGAGAGCCTCTTGCTATGATACAAAATTTTATGTTCTCCTTGTAATAGTGTCTTCCGTGCCCTTCTGCAATATTTGCGGTAACCGACCTTGATGATCGAATAATTTGGTCTTTTAACTTGTACTCTTCCTGCTGAGGGAGTGTTTTTGACAAAGTGGATATTTCAGTTCGAATCTCTCTTGCAAGTTTATATGCATTAAGTTCTTCAAAGGATTCAAATCCAGTATTCATAGTCAATTAACACAATTAACACATTCAACACAATTAACAGATTACTTTTTCACCTCCTCAAATTCACGCATCGCATCTACCAGTGCTTGTACACTTTCCAACTCCAGTGCATTGTATAAACTTGCGCGCAGTCCGCCTACAGAACGGTGTCCTTTTAATCCGCTCAGGTTTTTGCTTTCGCAAAATTTAAGGAATTCAGATTCAAGTTCAGGTTTGGTTAATACAAAGTTTACGTTCATACGGCTGCGGTCTTCTGTTGCAACTGTTCCTGTAAACAAACTGTTACGGTCTATTTCGTTGTACAATAAATCAGCTTTGGCTTTGTTGCGGACTTCCATTGCTTCAAGGCCAATTTCTTTAATCCAGCGCAATGTATGCATGCACACAAAAATGGCAAACACACTCGGGGTATTGTACATACTTCCGTTTTCAATATGCACTGCATAATCCAGCATGGTTGGAATTTTTTTGGTAACACGTTTTTCCAGAAACGACTTTTTAATAATAACCAGGGTTGCTCCGGCAGGACCCATGTTTTTTTGAGCACCGGCATAAATCATATCAAATTTGTTTGCATCAAATGGTCGGCTGAAAATATCCGAACTCATGTCGCAAATAAGCGGAACACCATTTGTTTCTGGTATGTCAAATGTTTCGGTTCCGTATATGGTATTGTTGGTTGTGTAATGAAAGTATTTTGAATCTTTCGGAATAGAATATCCTTTGGGTATATAGTTAAAGTT
>CALRRW020000081.1:0-6500 GCA_943370695.1 Comamonas sp. lk
AGCCGAAGCCTCGATGATAAATTTATCAGCATTCACCTCTGATGCAGTTGACCAGTAAACGATTACGTTTTTAGAGCTGCGTTGGGCGATAAACTTAGTAAGGGTAACCGGAACAGGTGTCGAGATATTTTCATCAGCACCCATATATGGTCTCACCGGATTTCTGTTTTCACCATCAAAGTCTGTGGTAAAGTTGATAACCGGTATGCCACCCAAATCAAAGTCGCCTATCGAAGGACCGCTCAAGTGTAAATTGGCCGTGGCAGTATTGGTAAAGTTCACCGCTTTGCTAATAGAGGCAGAATCCCCCAACGACAATGTTTTCCATGAAGCTAAATCTCCTGTTGTTGTTCCCCACAAGGTTAAGTTGGCTGGATTTACGCTGTAGAAATTGTTGTAGTTGTTCACCATACTGATCCATGATGAATCAGGGCGTGTACCTTCATTTCCAATGGCATAATGTAAGCCTGGTGATGATACGGTATTGACAAACAAATTATTCTGCATCACTATTGGTTGGTAAGATTGGGTTACCAAACTGTTTTCTCCGCGGTGGAACGCAAATGATGAAACAGGTTGGCCGGTAGTATTACCAATATGTATTGAGTTATACAAGTAATACTGAACATTGCCGTTAGCCCCCGTGATCATAATACCATTTAATTGCACCGAATCAGATGGTGTATTGGTAAGCGATATCATATTGTTATATATTGCTGTGGCCGAATCCAAAAACCGCATGTATAATCCATTTGCGGTTCCGCGAATAACGTTACCACTGGCCAGTGAATGGTTTTTGATATCATATATGGTGTTGTGGTGGATACTGCCCGGGAAATTTGTTGCAGTGATTCCACTCACATTTGTAGCTGCTACAGTATTTGTTGCTACAATTTCATATATAGTGTTATAGGCCACTTCGCTGGTATCTCCATACCCTCCCGAAGGGAAACAATAAATACCTTGTCCCACAATACTTCCTCCTGCATATGCTGCTGCTGATGATGCTGAACTCAGATTCGATATTTTATTGTGAAGAATATTGCAAGAAGGATATGGAGATCCTGATGCATAACTAATTCCTCTGATAACAGCTCCGGTTGCAATATTTGAATTGGTCATATTTGCAATTCTGTTATGTTCAATGGTTACAAGCGTATTGACCAATGCATTGGTATTGTTAATTCCTACGATAGCAGCAGTTCCGGCATTGGTTATGCTGTTTGCTGTAACGGAATCTCCGATTACATTATAGTTAACAAGAGCGTTTCCACGCGTAACCACAATACCTGTAACGGCACCTGCTCCACTATTTACTTTGGTGATATTCCGGACAATATTTTGGGAAACAGTTGAAACAGAAAGAGAGTCGAATGATGCAGAAATACCGATAAAGGCAGTTGTGCCATTGTGAATCCATGGAGAACCGCCTGCATTTGTGGCAGAACCACCAATTGTATTGCGGGTAATAGTATTAAAGTTAGATGCAGCAGCAAATAAAATTGCAGTTTGTGCGGTAGTTGGAGCTGTGGCATTGTTATAATAAATATGGTTGTTACCAATATACCAGTTTCCACCATTTCCGGTTGCAGCTACATTAATTGCACTTGTTGTGAAATTGAATATTTCATTGCTGTCTATTCTGTTGTAGTGATTAGATGCCGAAGCATTTCCATTGCTATAAATTGCATTGGCCGGTATACCCGTTGCTGTCGACAAATCACGAACTTTATTGCTGATAATAGCATTGCTATCGTTACCTAGGGGTCCTGTTGTAGAACCAATAAAAATAGTTCCACTTGTAGCTACCGTATTTCCGCTTTCAATTGTCAGGTTTCTGATGGTATTGTAGCGTGCGTCATTGGTAAAGCTGATTGCAGGTCCGGTTGTTGCTGTTGTGCGGATATTACGGATTGTCCACTCACCCGTTGTTCCTCCATCAGGTCTTCCATCAAACACAAGATTGTCTACACCATCAAACCCAATAAGGGGGCTTGCACTGCCCGGATCACCTGAGGTTACCCTTGCTGTTACTGATGCGGCCGGACGAATAGTTACTTTCCATGGGGTTCCGTTGGTTACAATTTGATTAAAATAAATTGGAAATACTTCACCAGTAGTTCCATCATAATCGCTTTGTAATTCAAACAATACATCACTGGTTAGCTCCGAATTGTTAAGCAAATTTGCAACCATAGTTAAACTAGCATAATTACCAGTTGCCCCCACCGTAAAATTACCGTTAAGAGGCGTAAAGGTTGGCGTTAACGGGCTGCTGATGTCTTCGTCTGCTCCCATGTATGGGTACTGAGCCCTGGTTTCGCCATCAATATCTGTAGGGATATTTCCGATATAACGTCCTGCAAAGCTATTGTTACCTACTGTTGGTGATAGTAAATGTAAATCAGTAGAAGAAACAAATGTTACCGAAGTACTAATAGATGCTAAATCCTGGAATGAAATTGCTTTCCATGCAGCAAAATCTTTGGATACACCATTCCATTCCCCTATTGTGGATGCATTTGCACTATACAAGTCGTTATTATTTGCAAGCCATGGCCCGCCAATACTTCCTATTGCATAATTGCCTACACTGCCCGAACGGATATTGTTAAATATGTTGTTTTTAACAGTGGTGAATGATGTTCTTAATTTTCGGAATCCAAATGATCTTACATCAGGATCTGCACCCGCATAATTACCTTCAATAGATACACTATTGTGAAGCACATTTATGGTTCCAACAGTTGAGTCCATAATTCCAACCACTCTTGCATTGTTGGAAATAAGTGTACCCAAGCTTATCATATTATTGGCAATGGTCCAGGTTCCTCCTGCGTATAAATTAACACCGATAACCATCGCATCTATGTTAGAACTCGAATTTGAAAAGTCGTAAACTTTGTTGCGTGCTATAATACCCGAACCTGTTGCATTGCCCACATTAATTCCCACACATCGGGTTGAAGATACTCCGGAAGGACCTCCATCAGATGATAAATTGGAAATTGTATTGTCTGAAATCTGTTGGTTGAGGTTCGCAGAGCTTGTATAGATACCTTGAATAGCAGAAGTATTGCTGGATACGGTTACTGTAGCAGCTGTGAGTTTATGAATAATATTATTTCGAATAATAAGAGCATCGGTTGTGTTGGTTCCGGTATGAGAAATACCACGAAGACCAATTGCATTGGTAGTACCGGTTGAGGTAATATTGGCAATGGTATTGCTGTATATCGTAGCAATTGGAGCGCTGGTGATGGTAATATTCAAATGAGTGCCCAGCAGTGCGCTCGTAATGCTATTGACAGTTGATAAATGGCCAATCGTGTTTCCGTTAATACTCACCCTTCCGGCTGTTACTTCAATGCCCGCATACGTTCCGGCAGTAGTTCCGGTGAGTGCTATATTTTGAATCGTATTGTTTGTTATAAAGGTAGAATCAGTTGTACCAACCGCACACACAATCCCTCTCCACGCAATTCCCCCAGTATTTGTCCAGGCCGATCCTCCGGCATTTATCGCTGTTCCGCCAATTGTATTGCCACTAATCTGATTAGTATTACCTGCTGATAATAAACGGATAGCTGTTTGCGCTGTAGCAGCTGCAGCTGTCATGTAAAATTGATTGTTGTTAATTTTCCAACCATTTCCATTTCCGGTTGCCGTTACATGCACACCGCTTGTTGACCAGTTGAAAATATTATTCCCAATAATTTCATTACCGTAATTAAGCGTTTCAGCTGTTCCTGCAGCATAAATGGCATTTGCAGGAACGCCAATACTATCCGATCGGTCTCTGATGATATTATATTGAACTCCATTGGAATCATTACCAAGTATGCCTGTGGTTGTAGAAAAAACAACCGTTCCGCTTGTGGCAGATGAGTTTCCACTTTCCAATTGGAGATAACGTAGGGTGTCGCTTTTTGCTCCGTTAACAAAGAGTACGCAAGGGGAGTTTGAAGAAACTGTAGTACGTTTACTCCTGATCGTCCACTCAATATTATTTCCTCCATCCGGCCTTCCGTCAAATGTAATTCCTTTTGCTCCATTCAGATTAATCAGAGGTTCAGACGATGTTGGATATCCTTCAGTGACGCGGCCGGTCACCCCAGCCCCGGGACGGATGATTACTTTCCAGTCTCCACCTACAGCATTAAAGGCGTTAAATGTGATTGGGAATTTTTCTCCTGTGGTTCCGTCATAATCGTTTTGCAATTCAAATACTACATCACCTAAAACAGACACTGAGTTTAACATCCTGGCTACCTCAAAGAGTTTTTTATAATTAGAACTACTTGCTCCTACAGCATAAGTGCCTCCTGCTAATGGAGGAGAAAGCACCACGGTATATTGATTTGGTGTTGTAGGTGCTGAAGAAAGAGTTGCAACATCCGTCCCCACGAAGCCGGTTACTGGGTTGGCTCCCAAATTATTGATTGGTGAAAGATCCTGCGCTACAATAAAATATTGAATGATATCAAAATCAGCTATTGATCCCCCGTTGAGAATACTATAGTCAATTGTGAAATTGAACGGTGAAACGCTGTTGGAAGCTTCTACCCATTTCCACCCATTATCTGAAGAAGTATTACCTCCGAAAGTATTGGCATCGGTTTGTTTTTTGAAATATACTCGTGGGCTCAGTCCCGGACTTATATTAATCCCGGAAATATCAGTGATATTCACAACCAGGCTTACATTGTTTCCATTGAATTGTGTTGCAATAGGAGTGAAGTTAATCACTGGC
The DNA here is from genome assembly GCA_943370695.1 of Comamonas sp. lk. Taxonomy (GTDB): domain Bacteria; phylum Bacteroidota; class Bacteroidia; order UKL13-3; family UKL13-3; genus UKL13-3. Next base: position 4,754 of record CALRRW020000081.1, read on the forward strand.
TTGGTTACATCCACTCCTTTTTCATAAGCCCCTATTGATGGTGGATTGGCACGCACAGTATCTAAGATATCTGTTGAGAGTCCCGGAATTTGAATACCGGCCCCTAAAGCTGGGCTTAAAAGGTCGGGAGTTAAAATGGAAGCAGCATTGAATGCAGGGTCTGCACTTATACTATTTGCATCCTGTCCTGTTGCTGCTTGGAGGCTGGTGAGTGTACCCCGTGCGGTACCAATAGTATTGATACCTAATCCACCTGTAACTGCCAACACACCATTGGCACCTGAGGTATCATACAAATTGTAATTCGAGGTGAGGTTTGCAAATGTACTTGAAGCATATCCTACTGCATAGTTGATTCCGGTTGTGCTTGACTGTTGGCTATTAAATAAAATATTATTTTTGATATCAACCACAGGGTCTGTTCCGCCAATAGCAAGTGCATAACAAGATGGGGTAGTTCGGGTTGAAGAGCCTGTTAATGAAACAGAGTTGTTGTAGATTTTTGTAGCAGATCCGGCTCCTCCACCGATATAGATGCCGGCAGTAAAATCAGCCGGAGTTGAATTGGCCTGTATGCCATAAACAGCATTGTTTACAATGGTATTTGTTCCGCTGGTAACAGGTACAATACCAATTCCCAAAGCTGTTCTGGAAGTTGTGGATATAACCGGGCCAATAATATTTTTAGAGACCAGTGCATTGGTCACTTCAGGGCCACCAGGGGTTACGGTATTGGTTGTGTTAACGCCTAATGAAATTCCCATAACAGTTAAGGCAGTAGCCGCACTCAGATTGCCAATTTTATTTCGGCTGATGGTTATACTGTTTTCGTAGCCTGCAAACACCCCTATACGTTGGATATTGTCCGGTGACAAAGCATTCAGCTCGTTGCTGTCAATCACATTGTTTTGATTTTTGGTTACGGCACTGTTTCCGGAAAAATAAACACCACAAAGAACCTTTTTGATCGCACAGTTTTTAATAAGGTTGTTGTTGTGCATGTTACCCAAACTGGTTAATGAGATAGCTTGTGCCCCAAAACCAATACCAAATAAGGTTGTGACATTGGTATTCCCTTTCACAGTTAAATTTTGAATCACATTATAGGTACATGAATCACCATTGGTTGCATTGCTTCCCCATATCACTGCACTTGTTATTCCTGCATTCGTATTCTCGATGGTTAGCTTACGCGAATTGCTACCATTATCCGAGCCGTCAATTATAATATGATCTGCCCCATTAATCTGTATGATACTGGTAGCCGATGAGCCTGTGATTGTTGCATTCACACCACTGGCCGGTTTAATGGTAAGGGTATTAACTGCAGAAGCACCCTCATAAGTGTTGATCACAATTGGAAATGTTTCCGCAGTAGTGTAGGTAGCATCTATCAGGTTAAAAGTAACCGGGCCGGTAACTCCTACTAATGAAAGGGTATTCACCGCAGCAGTTAGGGTAGCAAAGTCAGATGTTCCGGATGTGCCCACATTATATGGACCGGACAAAGGTGGTTGAACAAAAATAATAAATGAGTTAGGAGTTGTGGGTGCTGACAAAATTGTGCTGACATCTGTTGCTGAAAAACCTGCAGAAGGATTGGCGCTAGTATTTGGTGATGCATACAAATCCTGAGCTGTTAAAAAATACTGGATGGTATCATTGCTGGCAACGGCCCCACCCAAAATAATACTGTAGTCGATAGTGAAATCAAATGGTGAGATGGCATTGCTTGCCTCGGTCCATT
>CALRRW020000082.1:0-6376 GCA_943370695.1 Comamonas sp. lk
CGGAAAGTGCGGATGATTTGGATGATGATGCTGATGTTGATACCGAAATGTTTCGCAATGCATTGGATTTTGCCAATGTAAGGGTACGCGATTGTATGACGCCCCGCACGGAACTGGTGAGCATTAACCTATCTGCTTCGGTTGATGAATTGTACCAAAAATTTGTGGCAACCGGATTGTCTAAAATATTGGTTCACCAGGGAAGCAGTGATCATATTATCGGTTATGTGCATCAAAAAGATGTGTTTAAACATCCATCGAGTATTAGAAGCATTGTGATTCCCATTGAGATTGCTACCGAACCAATGCCGGCAAATGAATTGCTGAACCAGTTTACGCGTACCCACAAAAGTATTGCACTGGTGGTGGACGAACTTGGTGTTACTGCAGGTATTGTTACCATTGAAGATATTATGGAAGAGATTTTTGGGGAGATTGAAGACGAACATGACGTGGAACAACTCACCGAAAAAAAGCTGGATGATAAAACCTTTATTTTTTCGGCCCGACTGGAAGTAGACTATTTAAACAATAAATATGAACTTCAGATTCCGGAAGGAGAGTATCATACATTGGGCGGATACATTTTTGCCTTGCACGAGAATATTCCAATGAGGGGAGAGATTATTCCTATCGGACGATTTATTTTTACCATTATATCTATAACAAACACCCGTATTAACGAGGTGAAATTGCAGGTGAATCCTAAGCCTTAACACTCCTATGAAATTTTTTTACATTACGTTATGCTGCCTTGTTGCAACACAATTTGCTTATGGACAAGCAACAGTCGGGAAAAAGCCGTTTTCTGACAAAACCTGGTTTGCCATGAATGGCGGATTAACCATTCCTGTTGGGGATTTTGGAGATGATAATATAAACAGTGCCGAGGCAGGGTTGGCTAAAATGGGGGTTGCGGGCAAACTGGATCTTGGTATAAAGGTTTATAGATCTTTAGGTATTTGTATAAGTGGTGTACTCGGACAGAATCAGATAAGTGAAAAAGGATTTGATAACGCTACACCTAACACAAATGGAGTGATAGAGGATATCACAACCAAACCCTGGAAATATGTAGGAGGCATGGGTGGTCTTTACATGACTACAGCTATTGGTAGAGGGGCTCTGGTATTAAAGGGGCAAGTGGGGTATGCATCGGTGAGTTCTTATTCGCTGCAATGGTTATTATCCAGAGGCTCCCAATATGCGCGCTTGGAGGTGGGTAGTGTAAAGACCGGGGCTGGAATTATTGACTTTGGAGTAATGGGAATAATACCAATATATGATAACACGTTTTTCAGTATTGGGTTAGATTACTTTAACACAACACCTAAGTTTAAAGCGGTGCCAATATCCCAGGAAGCATCAGGTACAAAACCTGCATACAGTTCTTTCGATTATTCAATGAATATCAAATTAATTACACTAAACATTGGCGTGGTTTGCCAGCTTTAGTATTACTTACAACTCCTGCACTTCAAATTTAGGAGCACCTTTTACGCCCTGGTCATTGTAAAAATCCAGAAAGCGTATTTTGAACAATCGTTGATCTGCTGATTGCTCTTTTATAAAGTAATAATAATCCTTCCGAATGGTATATTTCACATTTGAAGTATTGCTCAAGTCGGGCGATTTCCAGTCAAAACCAATAACATCTCTGCTGTTCAAAAATGTTTTGGAAGCACAATCGTCTTTGCTTATATTGTAAAAACTGAGCACGCTATCTTTTACCGATGACACCAATGAAGGGTTTACAAATACTCCTGATACCAGGTATAATAATGGCGGGTTGAATTCGTAATAAATCCACCTGTAGCGCAAAAAACAAATATGCCAATCGGTGAGGTCCGGTTCAAAGTTTAAATACTGTCCGCCATTGGCAAATGAAAAATAAACCTGCGCCTTGCGGGAATCTTTGATAATGGTTATTTGCGTGGATTGTGTATTGGCCATATCGCTAAATACAAGTGTATATTCAGTAGCCGTAGCAGCTATTATTTTAAACTGAAATTTTGCAGAGCCTGTATTGATATAATACACCGAATCGGTAATCAATCCCGAGTTGGTAAAGACATTTTTAAGGGCCAGTGAGTCTTTGTTTCCCGAAGCAGGGTCCCATTTCCAAACCACTGTTTTGGTATCCGGATTTGTTTGAAATTCGGTAGAACCGCTATTGGCTGTTAAAACATTTTTGCCTGAGTTTTGATAAATGGCCATTCCAAGCGGAGATGCGTCAAAAGCCAAGTCCCAGCTCAAATTATCAATGGTTTGTGTTTTTCCGCTTGCAAGGTTTACAAAAATCTGGCTGCGGTAATCTTTGCCCATATCCACGCTTAGCAATTTTACTTCGGCAGGTTTAGATGGAAGCACAATAGGCTTTTCCTCTTTTTCGCAGGAAGAAAATAGAAATGCCGCTATCAAAAATAATATGGAGTGAACTAGTTTCATTTTCGTGTCCGGTTTAAGTTATAGGCGCAACCAACAAAAAAACTGGTTCCCATGGCTACCGATGCTGCGTTCCCGCCTGAGCTATGCACACCAGCCGTCATGCTTGCTGATACGTTTTTTACATTGAGTATATTTTTGACCCCTGTTGTTATCGATAGGGTTTGTTTGAACAATGTTTTGGTTACGGTGGCATCCCAAAGTGAATAAGGGTTGATGAAACCGGTTTTTAATCCACCTGTTTGCACATCGTATTGGTAGTTTTGCAATTTGCCATTGTATTTGTAAAACGAGGCAATGGTTAAACCGATTTTAGGAAAAGAATAATTAATATTTGCTCTTAATTCGTTCGAAAAATAAAATGGTGTTTCACCATTTTGTTCCATCAGTGAATTATTAATTCCCATATAACTATAACCCAGCGTTGCTCCGTATCTCGGCACCCTGTATTGAATATTGGTTGCCATCCCCACACTTTTAAAATCTGTAATATTCACATAAACGGCATTCAGGTTTGAGCCGTTTGCCAATGCCAAATCAATTTTGTTGTTAATATGATTGTAATAAAAAGCAGGTTCGATACTAAATACTTTTTCGTGTGCCGTCCACTTTAATACAGCTCCCATCTGATAATTGTTTTGGGTTTCGGGGAGTAGATTTTCATTGCCCTGCACATTGTGATTTGGGTCAACAAAGTCCAGGTATAATTCTTTTAATGAAGGTGCCCTGTATCCTCTACCATAAGAGGCCCTTACGGTAATAATGGAAGTAATATCGTATTTGATGTTCAGGCTGGGTACAATTGGCGCGTTGTACTTTGTGTTGTAAATTAAACGCAACCCCGGACGCACCAATAATTTTTTTAATACTTTAATTTCGGTACTTCCAAATGCATTTACATCCGCCATGGTTTGATGCTGGTTGCGTATACGCTTTCCTTCTGCAGTTTCGTAATTTGTTTCATAACCCAATTGATATGAAAACCATTTGGGCGTTTTAGTATCCGTAAATGTTCCGCGACTCATTAACGTGTTGAAATAATTGGTATCCTGGTCGCTTGTATTCGGTATTAATTGTTCATCCAGCGAAACCAGATCTTTGCGGTAGGTGTTTTTGATGCGCCTGTAATTACTGTATGAAGCAACAATATTGATGGGGTATGTTTGTTTGAGTTTGGTATCAAAAAATAGGGCATTGGTAACACGTTGTGAGTATAGGTATACATCATTTGCGTAGGCATAATAAGGTGTTATGGTTGCACTGTCCCGTTGCGTAACTTTTTCGTTAAACAGGTTGAGTGTATAACGGATATTTCCGTTTTTAAGTTTATTGTTAATAGCAAGGTCCCCGAAATATTGGGTACGTGGCTTCCATAGTTTTACCCTTGAACTTTTATCTTCAGCATATCCTTCAAAAAAGTTCCGTGCAAATGTTGCATCCACATTCCAATTTTTGATAGCGTATCCGCCATTCACACCCGCATTGTATTGTCCAATGGTTTCGTAATAAACATTGGCTCCGATATGACTGGTTTTTTGTTTCGATTTTTTGGTAATCAAATTGATAACGCCACCCAATGCATCTGTTCCGAAGTTTACACTCATAGGTCCTTCCACCATTTCAATCCGTTCAATGTTTGCAAGGTTAATCTGGTTCAAATCAATAAACCCATCTTCACGCCCAATAAGCGGAACCCCGTCAATCATTATTTTTACGTTTTGTCCTGATATACCCTGAATACTTAATTGCCCGCCCAAATTAGGGTCGTTGGAAATACGCACATTCAGTTCGTTGGTTAATACTGTTTTGAGGTTAAAAGCACCTTGCAGTTGCATGCGTTTTTGGTCAATCACCGTAACTTTATACACCGATTTGGAGATACTGGTTTCTGTGCCATATTGGCCGGTTACAACTACATCATTAAGCAGTTGTGATATTTTTGCGGTATCCTGATTGGGTTGCGTTTGTGCATACGATACCGGTATATAAAAAATTACCATCACCAGGATACACCTGGTGATGGTAATTTGATAATATGTATGAAAACGTTTCAGAAAAGTATTATTGAACAATTAAACGCGCTACGGTTTTTGCACCATTGTTTTCGATACTTACAAAGTATACACCTGAGTGTAATGTGCTGATATCAATAGTATTTTGTACCGCACTTACAGAGGTAGTTATTTGTATTTTACCGGTAATATCATACACGTTAACAACATACGTTGCGTTGTTTTTTACTTCAATGGTAAGCGAAGTTGAAGCCGGATTTGGGTATACACGGGCATCTATGCTGTTGGTTGTTTTAGCGATACCTGTTGCAAATTTTGTTCTGGTTTTTTCAAATACAATTGATCCGGTTGAACTACCCGCAAAACTTTTGAAGATAAGTTTGTCTTCACGGCCGTTTTCAGCTCTTACAAAATATACCAATGAATCAACCATTAAAAAAGTTGGCTGACCCGGTCCCGGGTTGATTTTCCAATCAGCTCCTATAGTGGTTATTTTTGAAACAAAATTTCCGGCAACTGCGCTATCGTTAGGTACTCCTTGAACTTTAGAAGTTAGCACGTTCGGATGATTAAGTGCTCCGGTATTTGTTGAAAAAACTGTTTGTCCGAATTGAGTTGCGTAGGCACCATAACGCGTAAACAATAAATCCCATTTGGCTGCAGGTTCTCTGTCATAGGTTGTATCGTTTAGTAAATTATGGTAGGCAAACAATTTACCCGCAAACTGGCTTTTGTTAAATTCAACAGTGATGCTGTCTGAATTGTCTAAGTTAGCATAAGTAAAAACCCATTGTGAATCGAAAACGATTTTATTGATGGTAATTTTTTTGAAGGTATTTACAGCCGATGGTCCTGAACCTGTTGTAATGCGCACTAAGTATATTTTTGTACCGGCTACATCATGTGTTCCTAAATCGTATGAACCCCAGCCATAATCAAAAGGATCAGATTCGTTTCTGTTTACATTAAATGCACCAATATCCCAGGTGCTGTCGCTGTTGTGCGGATTGCTCCAAGTGCTGTATCCTGCAGTGTCAAAATTATTCCAGTTGCCGATGGATTGAGTTGATTCAAAAACACGAACACCTCTTCCTTCGTTGGCCAAAATTGTAGTTGAACGCATTACATTGGTTGGAGGAGCTGCATTGCGAATGGCAAATCCTAAATGCCAGTTGTTGCCATTGGCAGTAGATACCACACCATTTGCCATGCTGTAATACACATCGTTTGTATAACCAGCACCAAGTAATGCTGAATCTAAAACAGGTGTTTGAGCAAAAAGGGTTGAAAAAGAAGTAATTAAACTAAATAATAGTATGTGTTTTTTCATATTGATTGGTTTGATATTTAGAGCCCGCAAATTAGCGCCACAGGCCCGGCCAAACACTATCAGTGAGAGTATGTGACAGTATTATGACAAAGGTGTTTTTGATACACCAAACGCGTTGATTTTACGGATATGTACATTTTTTCAAAGCGTCACTTTGGAAGTCGGGTTCAAATAGTATATTCGGAACGTAAAAAACATTGAACATGAATTCATCAATTTTCAAAAAGGCATGGCCTCATTTAATAGCCATAGCGGCTGCCTTACTTATTATGCTTGTTTATTTTAACCCCATTTTATCGGGTAAAGTACTTAAACAAGGTGACGTAGACCAATGGAGGGCTTCCTATGAGGAAATACACAAATTTGAGACGACTTCCGGTGAGCGTACATTTTGGACAGGAACCATTTTCAGTGGAATGCCTTCTTATTTAATCGGAGTTACGTATCACAATAATTTTAGCATAGCCGTTCAGCAAACGTTTTCAGCCATTTTTCACAACCCGCTTGATACCGTGTTTTTACTTTTCATCTGTTTTTACATGTTGATGCTCACATTCGAGGTTACCCCCATTATGGCGTTTATTGGAGC
>CALRRW020000083.1:0-6337 GCA_943370695.1 Comamonas sp. lk
TTTGGGTCTTATTGGTTTATTAATGCGCTTTGTGAATGATTTAAACCTCCCGCAAACAACTATTTGCAATGTATATTCAACAATGTATTGCTTTCTGGTGAAACCTATACCATCAAAAAAGCCCATTAAGGTTTACACTCAATGGGCTTTTTTAATGACTTGCAGCTTTTTCTTACAATGCCTTGGCAATTTTATCGGCAATGGTGTTATACTCTTCTTCCGTAAACTGTACTCTTTCTTTTTCAAAATTCAAATCCCCGATATTGTTCATTGGTACAAGGTGAATATGTGCATGAGGCACTTCTAAACCAATTACCGCCACTCCCACTTTGGTACATGGAATGGTTTCCTTAATTGCTTTGGCCACAATTTTGGCAAACAAAAACAAGCCTGCATACTGCTCGTCTGCTATATCAAAAATATAATCCGTATCCATTTTGGGAATAACCAATGTATGGCCTGCCGTTAAAGGGCGCACATCTAAAAAGGCTAAATAATCTTTTGTCTCTGCTACCTTGTAACAAGGAATTTCGCCTGCAATTATTTTTGAAAAAATGGTAGCCATACCTTATAAGCTTATGTCAATAATTTCAAATTGAACAATTCCAGCTGGTGCTTGTATATCTATGATATCACCTAATTTTTTTCCCATTAGCCCGGCACCAATTGGCGATTTAAATGAAATTTTTCCGATTTTAAAATCAGCCTCATTTTCAGAAACCATGGTATAAACCATTTCCTGCTTCGATTTCAGGTTTCTTACCTTCACCTTGCTTAGCATCATCACCTTACTGATATCCAGTTTCGTTTCGTCAATAATTCGCGTTTTGGTAATCAGGTCCTCCAATTTAGCTATTCGGGTCTCCAGTAATCCCTGGTCTTCTTTTGCAGCGTGGTATTCGGCATTCTCACTCAAATCACCTTTATCTCTTGCATCGGCAATTTGTTTGGATATAAAAGGACGTTGCACATACTTTAATTCGTGCAGTTCTTTGTTCATATTATCGAAACCATCCTTCGAAACGTAATTAATAGTAGGAGGTGTTTTATCTATTATTTTTTTCATGATACCTGAAAATAAAAGAAAACGTCCCGCTTGTGGCAGAACGTTTTCCGTAAAATTGTAAAACAAATATAGTTTAACTTTTCTTGTTTCCTAAAGTTAATCTTAAGGTAATATTGTGATTACCATTAAATACGCGGGTTGGGGCGTAACCATAATCAAGTGCTAAAAGGGTTCCCGACTTTGAAATTGGGAGCTGGATGGTTAAACCACCTGCAACACCAACATATTGAGAACGGTAATCCGTTCCGGTATTTTGTGCCTGAAAACCGTAACCACCTCTTACCATAAACGATTCGTGGTAGGCGTATTCAACACCAATAGATGTTACGTTATTTGAGAAGGCGTTATAATTAAAATTTCCGGAAGGTGTTAAGCGGTGATTGTATGTTTCTTCTCCTTTATCTAAACGAATATCATATGAAACACCGATATGTACCAATGCCGGTAAGTTAAAACTTTGCGATCCTATCAATGCACGTCTGTCGGCACCGGTTGTTGGATTAATTGAACGAAATGACAAACCTGAACCTGAGTATGCAGCATCAGCACCAATATTACGTACGGCAATACCAAATCTAAAATCTTCTTTTTTGATTTTATCTTTAGGATTCAACGCTGTTTGGTATTGAACACCCGCATCCAAAGCTATTCCTGATGCTTTTACATTGGTGATACCTTCGGTAAACATACGGATAACCAATCCTCCCGAAATACTGTTGGAGAATTGTTTAGAGTAGGCTAAGCCAAAATTAAGGTACTGTGGCGAAAATGTACCCTGATCACCATCCGGTAATACTTCGCTTGTTAATAGAATATTACCGGCATCAATTGATGAAGCAGTAATCCCTAATACATTACCACCACCCAATGATTGGGCAATACTTACGTTATTGTAAAAGGTACTTGTGCCCTGAAGGTAGACCATTTGCGACAAGGTGATTTCCGTTTTTTGGGTATACGCAAGTCCGCCTACATTAAATAACATGGCCTCAGTACCACGCAATGAAGCAGTATTTGCATTCATCATTCCGGCCGATTTGGCAAACGGATTCATCACGAGTTGAGTTCCTCCCGCTCCGGCAGCCCTATCGGGATTTCCGGCAAAAACAACACCTGTTGCAACGGATAAAACAATTGATAATAAATATTTTTTCATGTATGACTTATTTACTGCTCATTATTACTATTTGATATACTACGTCTTTATTGATTAGAATGTATCAAAATCAACCGGACGCATCACACCAAACCATTTGATAATACGTTCTTCTCCAAAATCAGTTGCTTTGATATGAATCAGATAAGTACCACTCGAAATCGGAACTTTTGCATTATTCTTCAAATCCCACTCAGTATAAGGTGTATTCGCATCGTCTTTGTGTATTGTTCTTACCAGTACTCCATCCAAAGTGAAAATTCTGATTTCACACTTACCAGGCAGGTTCACAATACGAACTTCATTATCCAACTGGTTTCCGGGATCTTCGTATGAAGAGTATGCGTAATAAGGATTTGGAATGATATTCACTTTATCCAATGCCTTTTTACCAACTTCTTTTGACACTGTAGGAGCAAACCCTTTGGTGCTAAAGCTAAAGTATGGCATACTATCATTAATGGTTGCGCCATCAATTGAATAACTTGCATATGGTCTCTTAACGTTAATATCAAGAGTTACCGTGCTAGGAATTAAACCTGCTTCAGGTGTCAATAATTTGAACCCTTCGGCCAGCATTGGCATTGAAACCCACATTGGTTGAGAATAAACCTGACGTTTTCTTACTGTATAAGAAGCCGGCATTGATGGAATATTTGTTGTCGGATTTAAACGTACAATATAATCTCTTCCTTCATCATAACGTGGACCTTTATATGAAACGCTACCGGCTGTAAATACTTTTGTTCCCATTACATACACATAATGTTTACCACCAAACAGCGGGCGCAAATTATTATTAACGATTGTAGAGGTCGGGTTCCAAATCATATCCTGTCCGTTCTCTGTTGGCAAAGAAGAATCTTCGGCAAACATCACATTTAAGCGCTCGCCTGTTTCCTGATTAATTGCATAACCCGGAAACCAACCCATTCCTGTTGCCGAAACATAATCAGCATCATTGGGATCATTACTTACTGCACCATCCCCAGTTTTACCATTTTTATCAACGGAAGGAGATTTACGCAAATCCATTTTTTCGGCTCCGCCAATCGTATAGGCCGCATTTTCACCTGCCTCCAATACCACACAACGTGTCCATAATGATTTATCTGAAGTATACACAATGCGTACACTGTATAAATCCGACATTGGATTGTCTAACGACCCCACTCCACTATTGGATGCATCCCATGCAGGACCAAATGTTGGCATTTTAATCGTTGAATTGGTGCGCCATCTTGAAGCCAATGCGTAAGGTGACCATCTGCCATCAATTACTTTAGAATAGTTTCTGCGCGGATCCAAAGCCACTTTATTAGTACCAACCGGAATAAACATATCATTTATTTCAGGATTGTTGAACAACGGATACCCTGAGTTTCCTGAACGAATCCAGTTAAATTGTGGTGCAAGTGTTAGGCCCGCAGCGTACTGAAGGTTTGAATATATAGGATCTTCATCAATAACGCTCGACAACCATTGTTGTGTGATGTTTGAGAATGTTATGTTGGAAGTAATATAACCATTGCTTTGATCACTTACAGATGAGGCATCACCCGGCAAAATCGTTTGCGTTAAGTATACTGAAATACCCCATTCCGGAAATAATTGTTCATTTGGTTTAGCCAAAGTGGTTGTTCCTTCTTTCACAACACCATTATAGCTGATGAACCATTTAGTAGCACGAGCAGATAATGTATCGTTTTTGTTCACTCCTGTAACGGTATCTCTCATGTATAAAACAAAGTCTCCTTCAGGTAATAATAATGGATCAACAACTTTCACATTGATGGGACCATAACCCGGTACATACGTTCTGTTTTTAGCGTAATAAGGCGGGTTTAGCATTTCAGTCAATGATTGAGCCGATAATTGAACAGATTTACCTCCGTTACCCACTCCTTCAATTTGTGTTACAGCCAAACCATCTCCATACTGTGCATTTATTTGTGTACCGTTGTTTAACATGCTTCTGTCGTGAGGTGTTGCTGTGTAAACACTCAACTCATTACGACCAACTGTTTTACGACCTGCTAAATATTGTATAGGCTCCGCAGAACAATCAGAAGAAGCTGCTGCGTATGCGATAACTACATAATGGTAATTTTTGAAATTAACCAATGTTTGATCCGAACCTGTTTCGAACAAATCTTTCTTAATTTGGAAACTATGGCTGATACCTGTATCCGAACCTACAACCATTATTTTTTTAACATTCTCTTCCAACTCAGGGCTGAATAATGAGTTTACCAAACGTCCATTTCCATCCTGTACATCAAACTGAGCCACCAAACGAGCCTGTTCTGTATCATAAATATCAGATGGAATATTAGGTGTTACTAACTGAAATATCTGGTATCCCTGGAACTTATAAACTGTTTTGTTAGGGCATGGTCCGGCAAATGAATCCACAAAATTCTCAATTCCATCAGTAGAAATCATATTGACAATGAGGTTGCGGTTAAGCTCAGTAATTACCAATTGAGGAGCATCAGGACCTGTGATAAGGTTAAAATTGTTTTTAAACAATACGAAGGCTTTATCACTTGCTTCTTTCAACAAATTAAAAGAACCTGTAGCACCTCCACTTGAAGCTTTTGCCCAAACTACGCCAATCGTTACACGATTTACAGCTCCGGGTAATAAACTAAATGAACCTGCTGTTTGTAAAAAACGTCTGTCGCTTGGTTGGTTCTGCGAATTTCTTTCTGTCCAAGCGCTTCTTCCTGCCGGGTCAGTAGAGCCCGGGAACATATAACTTGCTGTATCGGCACCACCTTTTCCATTTCCACCATACGTAATGTTTGTACCATCTTTCCATTTACCATTCAAATATCCCCAGTAATGTTCAGGTCTGCTTGGGTTACCTGTAGGTGAGAAGTCATTATTGTAATACACGAACTTGGTTAAGCCAATTTCTGAACCATCGGCTTTGCGGGGACCTTCAAAAAAGTTTACCCCAACACTTGGTGGATTTAATCCATAACCCAAAATACCTTCATCGTTATCATCACCATTGTAGCAAATACCTAAGTTACGTCTTACATCACACTCTACATAATCATCATTGTAATTACCCAAATCAGGGTCAACCCACTGACCAAATACGCAACTATCAATAGTTTCACTTCCGCGGTTAAAGATTGTTGTGCGGTAAAACGTCATGTTGTTTACCTCGTCATTGGTTGAGTAACCAAATGCTTGTGTATGCAATTCCAATCCGATTGGTAAACCTTGAGTTTCGGTATGAATATTTCCTTTATCATTTGTAATCACAAACAACATCATATCCGGAATATTTTTGCTGTTATTTTGGTCAAACGATGGATAATCACCATTGGTTGGTTCATATTCTCCATCACTATCGTAATCAACAAAAGGTGCTAAGTATTTAGCTTCACCATTTTCAGGTCTACCTTCACATGGCCATGATAAAATCTCTTCACTTCCATTTTGCCAGTCACTGTTTCTGAATGCATTTACTTCGGTAAGCGATATTTTCCAGATACGGTCCATTTCCTTACAACGGGCTTCCGAAATTGAAGCAGTACCCACTGTTAATGTTCCCGGGAAAAAGTCGTTACCACTTTGACGGTATGTTTGAGCGGCAACACGTAAGTTTCCGTTGGTTACACCACCAATCCACAATGCTCCCGAAAACAATGAATGTTTTGATACTTGTCCTGGTTGTACTTTAGGAACTTCATAACGTGCGTTACTTAAGTTCCACCACATATCGCCACCATTTAAAATAGCTGTTCTTACATTGTTTACATCTAAATCTCTTTGTGCAGTTGCCGAAGCACAACCTGCAGATTTCATCCGCGGATCAACGTTTGATTTCGGACGATCTTCAACAGGCGCTTTTCCCAAATTGTCCCTACCAAAAGATGTCTGCAGAGATAAAAGCAGCACACTCGAAAGGCCTAATAATTTGATGTTATTTATAACTCTAGTCATGATAAATTAAATTAACGATTTAGAAATACAATGAAAGACCAATTCTGGTTAAACGAGGCAATGCGAAGTTGCCCGGATTTACCATCCTTACATTGTATAAGTCAACTAATGATTGAGCATTGGTTGCAGAGTTTAATTGAGATTCTGCATAG
>CALRRW020000084.1:0-6335 GCA_943370695.1 Comamonas sp. lk
GGCAAATACACCTTCAATATTGGTTTTCGAAGAATCGGGTTGGGTAATAATATAGCCCGTTTCATCCATCGTGATATAGTCTTTAAATATTTCGGTATTCGGCTGGTGACCAATGGCAACAAAAAATCCCTGAATGGTAATCTCACGTGTTTCGCCTGTTTTCACATTTTTCACACGCACCCCGTCTACTTTGGTATCGCCCAAAATTTCATCTGTTTCGCTGTTGAACAACACTTCAATATTGGGTGTATTTTGCACGCGGTGTTGCATGGCTTTACTTGCCCTGAACTCATCTCTGCGCACAATCATGTATACCTTGTTACATATTTTAGCCAAATAGCTCGCCTCTTCTGCTGCAGTATCTCCTGCACCCACAATGGCCACATCTTTGCCGCGGAAAAAGAAACCGTCACAAACAGCACAGGCCGAAACACCGTAACCATTTAGTTTTTCTTCCGATGGAATACCAAGCCATTTGGCCGATGCTCCGGTTGAAATAATGACTGTTTCTGCCAAAACCTCATGAGTTTCGTCAACAATCACTTTATAAGGGGCTTTTCCGCTAAAATCAACTTTGGTAACCATCCCATACCGAACATCGGCACCGAGGCGTTCGGCTTGTTTGCGGAAGTTCTCCATCATTTCGGGACCCATAATCCCATCCGGATATCCCGGATAATTTTCAACATCAGTTGTAATGGTTAATTGTCCACCGGGCTGCATTCCTGCATATACCACGGGTTTCATATCAGCACGCGCAGCATAAATAGCCGCAGTATAACCTGCGGGGCCGCTTCCTATAATCAGGCATTCTATTTTTTCGGGAGTATTCGACATATCTTATTCTTTGATTTTTCCGGTTGTAAAAATATTTATTTGAGGGCGAACAGTTGTTCAATAGTTATAAACACATCTGAAGGCATTTTGATTTAATAGTCAATGATACTGCCAATACGTAAACCTGTCATATGATTTTTTGCATAAAAAAAGCGCCCCGCATTACTGCGGGGCGCTAAAACTGTGGTCTTGTAGGTTCTCGGAACTATCCTCTTTAAAAAATGACTATCAATTACTTACAACAAACAGGGTGTAGTATAGGTGTACTTATAGTTTAGGTAACTTCCTAACTACTTCTTATTGCAAAGAACTTATTTTTAAAGTAAAAAACGTTTCACATAATCCTTACGTTTTTGTCAGACTACTAAACGCTTTTGTGCAAGAACCTTACATTTAGTTTATAAATAAATTCTTTGTGGTAGCAATATCTTAATTGAGAAAGTTTATTCATTCGAAACTTAGGAGTGCTATTTACTTTTGAACAAATCATCTGTGCATATTTGCATTTAATTGCAAATTGTTTAGTAAACCTATGCTTAACTTAGGATACAACAAATAGCTAGGTGCTATTTTTCACCAAATAAGGAAACCTTCATTTCTTCAGGTACATCAACAATTTCTATTTGTATCTATTGGATAAATAAGAAATCATGTATTTTCGAATTAATGATAGACGAATTCGACCATCAATGGCCTGCCAATCACAACTTTTAACCAACTCAATAATATGTTTGAAGACATAAGAAAATCAATCAACTCAATTCTATATGAACGAATAACAAGCCCTTTATTTGGAACCTTAATCGTATCCTGGTCATTATGGAACTGGAAAATAATTTACCTAACAGTTTTTGTAAGTGAACATAAAATTAAGATGTCTAAGCTCGAGTATATCAGTACCTATTATGCAGATTCATGGTTTAATTATGGATATCCAATTATTTCCACTATCATTTTAATAACAGTAATACCAATATTTTCTAATGGCGCATACTGGATTTCAATTAGCTACGATAAATGGAGGCACAATAAAAAAAATGAAGTGGAAATGCAACAAACTATCACAAATGAACAACAAATGGAAATGTTGAAACAGTTTACAGAGCAACAAGAAAGGTTCCAACAAATAATAGAACAGAAGGATACAGAAATTAAAACACAAAGGCTTGCCAATATCAACTCTAAAGAAGAAATAGATAGACTCAAAGATAATATAAAGAGGCAATCAGAAAGCTCTAAACCATTTAGAATATTATCTGCAACCTATGGTGCAGGCGATAATACAATCGATGTTACTGAAAAACTAAAAAGCTTCATTTCAGGGGATGGGGTCAACGTACAAGTAAGCAACCTCTTGTTCGGGGAAGACCCAGTTCCAGGACTACAAAAGAAATTGTTAGTTGTTTTTGAATTCCATGGACAAGTCCAAACCGTAGCTAAACTGGAAGGTGATTTGTTGAAGATACCCGAACTAAATTGACAATGGTTCACTGTGATCAAAGTAAATTCTAATAGATAGCCTGGGCATTTTGTCCGGGCTTTTTATTACCCTGCAGCTGAGACAATCTTGTTATGTTATTGATTTTTAAATTTTAAGGCTGCCTTTAGTCGAACTTTAACACCATAAAGTTTTTGTATGAATCGTAATTAATTATACTTGTAACAACTTTTTTTACGCCAAAACTGGGTGTAGTGGGTGTACTTTAGGTGTAGTTACAAGCTATAACCTCAAAACGCCAAAATCCTTAATCATTACATATCAGCCAATTAAGTCATTATATCAAAAGGCAAAATCAGTGAATTTTGACTGTTAGTGGTCTTGCATTTTGCCAAGATAAGCTACTGATTGTTAGAAAAAAAAAAAGCCCCCGAATGTTCATTCGAGGGCTAAAACTGTGGTCTTGTAGGGATTCGAACCCCAAACCTTCTCATCCGTAGTGAGATGCTCTATCCAATTGAGCTACAAAACCATTGTTATTGGGGTGGCAAAGATAAAAATAGTTTCTATTTGTGAAACCTTTTGCCCGAAAATATTTTCAAAGTCCATAAAAAATGCTGGAATAGCAATGTATTCCAGCATTTTAATTTTATGCGTAATCTGTTAAAATTAGTGACTAACGGTGAACTTACCCGATTTTACTAAACTTCCAGCGTTGTCTTTTACCGTGTAGAAATATACCCCATTGTTGTAACTGCTTACATCAAAACGGGCTTCTCCCATGGTAACAGGCAATGTGCTTACCAATTTACCGGTGATATCGAATACTTCAACTGAAGCATCTGACGATTTCATGGTAATGGTCAAATAGGTATTAGCCGGATTAGGGAATGCTTTTACTGAATTAGCCAAAGCAGTCAGTTCCGAAACAGCGGTAGTATTCACTTGTAATACGATGTTATGGCAATCGATATCATTCACATCATTGGTATCAATTGTTGTGTCTTTAAAGTTGATAATCACACAAAACAAAGCCGGATCAATATCTTCGTCAAACGTAAAAGCGTAACCTCCGCCCGGAGGTGTAACAATGATTGAATCACCGGGAGCAATTTTGGTTGCACCAATAAGTGTAGGAAATGCTAACTGACCTCCCTGAACGATAATACCAGGTGTGAGGCTGAAAGTATCAAGGTTTGTAATGGTATCTAAACCCACATTTTTAATGCTGAATGCTACTTGAAAAGCTTTGCCCGAGTTAATCTCTTTTCCTTCGATAGGCAATAGAACTGATAAGCTTGCATCTTTCTGAGCAAATGAAGCCAAACCCGATAATGTTAAAATTGATAGTAGTAGTTTTTTCATTGTTGTTAATTGATTAGTTTTTTTTGAGACGCCAAATATAGGCATTTGGTTGCTTTCGCAAAATTATTTAGTCGGAGTGAAAATGGTTCCAGATAAGCTGAGCCTTTGATTTACCAACGATTTCAGTGAGCAACGTGAGTTCGGTTTCTTTTATTTTTTTAACCGACTTCAATTCCTTCAACAACATTTTTTGGGTTTCCTCTCCTATTCCTTTTAAATCATCCAACTCCGAACGCATGGTTCCTTTGCTCCTGCGGTTGCGGTGGTGTGTAATACCAAACCGGTGCGCCTCATCGCGCAATTGCTGGATGATTTTTAAGGTTTCCGATTTTTTATCAATGTACAATGGCAATTCATCTTCGGGATAATACAATTCTTCCAGCCGTTTGGCAATGCCCAAAATAGGAATCTTCCCATACAAACCCAGTTCACGCAAACTTTCAACGGCCGAACTCAATTGCCCTTTACCTCCATCCACAATAATGAGGTTGGGCAATGGTTGGTTTTCTTCGAGCACGCGCTTATACCTCCGGTGAATGACTTCACGCATTGTGGCAAAATCATCGGGCCCCACCACCGTTTGTACATTAAAATGACGGTAATCTTTTTTACTGGGTTTGGCATCTTTAAACACCACCATAGCGGAAACCGGAAATGCTCCCTGGATATTTGAGTTATCAAAACACTCGATTTGCCGGGGCAATTCTGTTAACCGCAAATCAGTCATCATTTGGGTGAGCACACGGTCTACTTTCAACTCAGGGTTGAGTTTTTCGTACTGCGACAATCGTTCTTTTTTGTAATATAATGCATTTTTAAACGACAGGTCGAGCAGCTTTTTTTTGTCGCCCGCCTTTGGAACGGTGAACGTAAATTTATCGTCTTCCAGCTCAAGTACAAATGGCAAAATCATTTCCCGTGAAGTACTTTTGTATTGCTCCCGCACTTCGCCAATGGCAAATTCCAATAACTCCTCATTGGTTTCGTCCATTTTCTTCTTGAGCTCAAATGTTTGGGTTTGGATCACCATTCCGTTTGATACCTTCAGGTAATTCACAAAGGCAAACTTGTCGTCACTCACGATGCTAAACACATCCACATCATTTGGAATGGAGGTTACAATCGTGGATTTGCTCTGGTAGTTTTCCAGCACTTCCAGTTTGCGTTTGTATTGTGCGGCCTCTTCAAACCGCAATTCGCGTGCGGCATGCTGCATGAGCGCTTTCAACTGGTTTACCACCACCGAAATATTTCCGCGCAAAATGTTTTTAATTTCCTTTATGGAGTTATTGTAATCTTCTTCCGTTTGCAATGCCACACATGGAGCTTTGCAATTCCCGATTTGATATTCCATGCAGGCCTTAAACTTCCCCTCATTAATATTGCTTTCCGATAATACCAGGTTGCAGTTGCGGGT
The DNA here is from genome assembly GCA_943370695.1 of Comamonas sp. lk. Taxonomy (GTDB): domain Bacteria; phylum Bacteroidota; class Bacteroidia; order UKL13-3; family UKL13-3; genus UKL13-3. Next base: position 5,058 of record CALRRW020000084.1, read on the forward strand.
AGGATACAATACCCTGATCATATCCAAAACCGTATGCATCATTGTTCCCGAAGCGTAGGGGCCAAAATAATCGGACCCATCGCGGATATAAGTGCGGGTGGTAAAAATGCGTGGGAAACGTTCACGTTTAATGCAAATCCAAGGATAGGTTTTATCGTCTTTGAGACTGATGTTAAACCGTGGCAGAAACTTTTTAATCAGCGAATTTTCGAGCAGCAATGCATCAATTTCCGAATCAACCAACGTAAACTGGATATCGGCAATTTTGCTCACCAAAACAGCCGTTTTGCGGTTCTCCAAATGCTGTTTGGTAAAGTATGACGATACCCGCTTTTTTAAGTTTTTGGCTTTTCCGATATACATCAGCGTACCTTCCGAGTCATAGTATTTGTATATACCCGGAGTACCGGGCAAACTACTAATGATACGTTTGAGATGCGGTGTATGCATCCTGCAAAATAAGGGTAAGACGGTATATAAAAAAAGCCTTTGCAGTTTGTGAACTACAAAGGCTTTATAAACACTTTATTGCAACCTGAAATACAAAGGCAATCGCAATTTTACGGCAACGGCTTTTCCATTTTGTATGCCTGTATTCCATTTGGGCATTGCTTTGATTACCCTGATGGCTTCTTCATCACATCCAAAACCAAGTCCTTTTTCTATGTTGAGCATATCAATGGAACCATCTGTTTGCACCACAAACGAAACAATCACACGACCTTCTATCCCGCTATTCATTGCCGGTGCAGGGTATTGAATTTGTTTTGACAAATAGTCAAACAATGCCTCTTCGCCTCCCGGAAATATGGGCATTTTAGAGGCAAATTCGATAAACGCAGGTTCAGGAGACGTTATAGCCGGAGCTGCTATGCCGGGCAATCCGGTTTGCCCTGTTTGGGGTTCACCGGTTCCTGTTGCCGCTCCCCCTGATACGGGTGTAACGGGCGTAACCGTTGGTGTAACCGGCACAACCAAACGATCTCTCACAATGCGAAACCCCGGTGAATGGGCGCTTGAAGCCGGGGCTGCCGTTTGCGGGGGAAGTTCGATTGTGAACTGAGTAAGCTGGGTGGGTGTGCTACCGGGTTGGGTAATGAATTCAACAATAGGAGGAATCTCATGCCTGAAAAGGGATGCAAGAGATGCAGCAAATACCCCCAAAAAAATAACCATTAATGAAGAACCTAAAGCTTTCAGCAAATTGCTGTCGTAGGATTTGCGCAATACATAAGCGCCATACTGTTTGTTTCTGTTTTCAAACACAACCTCATCCAG
>CALRRW020000085.1:0-6292 GCA_943370695.1 Comamonas sp. lk
GAGTTTTCCCAACTCTTTTTTAATAAAGGTGCGGGCTTCAGGGTACGAAAGCGAAAGCCTGTTATCGCTGTATATTGGCGACTTCCATCCCGAAGTCCAGGTAAATGGCGCATCGGGGCTTAGTTTAATGGCATTTATTTCTAATAAATATTCTGCTATCTTAGCGGCTGTAATATCAAGTTGTTGCATCTGGCAAATGTATAAAATTTTCATCAACGAAAAACCGTTCATTATTGCAGATTTGGCAGAAAACGTAAGTCAGTTTTCCGCATGCAAACGTGTGGAGCATCATCCGTTGAAAATGGCTGAGTTTATTAAGGATTGCGAGGGGTTGAAATCCAAGGGAATTTTAATGGTGACAGATGATACGGATTTTGCCTTCAAAGATTTTTACACCCATTTTGTTCCCATTGAAGCTGCCGGTGGCGTGGTATTTAATGACAACAATGAAGTGTTGCTCATTAAACGAATGGGCAAATGGGATTTACCCAAGGGCAAAATTGATGGCAGCGAATCCGATGAAGAAGCAGGCCTGCGCGAAGTTGAAGAAGAATGTGGTATCAACGGATTGAGCATTATCCATAAACTACCCTCTACTTACCATTGCTACAAGCAACACAACCACCGTTTTTTGAAAATAACCTATTGGTTTACCATGAAAACTTCGGATAACCGCACCCTGATTCCCCAAAAAGAAGAACATATCACGGAAGCCAAATGGGTAAACTGGGAAACGTTGGATATCGACAAGCTCGACACCTACGGTTCCATCCATGATTTGTTGAGAGAGGTAAAAAGCCGCTGATTTCGCAGATTACGTATATTATCATCGGTGATTTCGGCTCCGCTCAATCACCTAAAAATAGCTAAGAGCTAAAGGCCAATGGCTAACAGCCTACTTCTTCCCTAACCCCTGTCCGCTGTCCGCTGTCCCCTGTCCGCTGTCCGCTGTCCCCTGTCCGCTGTCCCCTGTCCGCTGTCCCCTAATTCCTGTCCCCTACTTCTTCCCCCAGCCATGCATCCACTCAGTCATTTTCTCCATTCCCTCTTTCATTTGTTTGCCCCATTGTTCCAAGTTTTCCTTGGTTAGGTCTTTGGCTTTTTCGGCTGCCTGTTGGAGTTCGGCAATTTTTTCCTGAATTTCTTTTTTGGCTGCTTCAGCTCCGTCTTTGGCTTCCATTTGGGCGAGCTTAAATTGCAATTGGGCAATTTCCAATCCGGTTTTAATGGCTTTCGAATTGTTTTCAAACAACTCCATCATATAACCATAGTTGCCATGATAAGCGAGCTTTCCGGCCGCAAACACTTCCTGCAAAGCCAGGTCAATTTTTTTACGTTGTGTTTCAAAAACGTCTGCTGTTTCGGCTTTGCCCAAATTTAATTGAAGCCTCAATTCTTCCAGCTTTGCTCTTAACTCATTCGCTTTTTCCTCTGCAATATCCGTTGCTTTATCCGTGTTTGTTTTAAGGGTTTCAATCATGGAGCGCAATTGGTCCTTTTGTTTTTCAAAAGAGTCCACTGCATCCATTTTACCTAATGAAAATTGCACGCGCATTTCTTCAAGCGAAGTTTTCCAGGTGTTGAATACTTGCTTAAATTGTTCTTCGATGTGTTTTGTGTCCATGATATTTGGGGTTTGATGTTTGTTCCTGCTCTTGGCTGGAAAAATATTTATTGTTTTAAAACTTGACCTCTTTAGGTAAAAACTTACTTGTATCTCCCCCATTTCGAATCAGGTCTCTTACTACCGAAGAACTAATGGGTGTATAAGCAGGATCGCACATTAAGAAAATAGATTCAACCTGCTCGCTAACCAGCTTGTTCATTTGTGCAATGTTTTTTTCGTAATCAAAATCACTCATGTTACGGAGTCCTCGTAAGATATAATGCGCGTTTATCTCCCTGCAAAAATCCACTGTTAAACCTTCGTATGAAGCAACCTTAATGGACGGTACATCTTTAAAAATATCTTTAATCCATTGTTCACGTTGTTCGAGCGCAAACAGGGTGGACTTCGAACTATTGTTACCAATACCAATTACAATTTCGTCAAACAAGGGAATGGCGCGTTCCAATATATTGATATGTCCAACCGTGATCGGATCAAATGTGCCGGGGAATAATGCTATACGTTTCATTCAGTATAATAATCGTGTCACGAAGCAACGGTTTTTAATTGAATATTCTATGCGCGGCCTGCGGAATCATTTCAACAATATCACTTGCTATCATGGTTTGCTTACCTTGCTCAATCCAATTATCAGCACATATACCATGCAGGTAAACACCCAATACAGAAGCTTCTTCGAGGCTATATTGCTGTGCCAATAAACTGGTGATGATACCTGTGAGCACATCTCCGCTTCCGGCAGTTGCCAGCGCAGGATTGCCCGAACTGTTAAAATAGGTTTTGCCATCGGGAGTGGCAATGCTTGTATGCGCACCCTTTAACACAACTATTATATGGTGTTGTTGAGCAAATTGTTGTTGTTTTTGCAGGCGTTCAAAACTATCGGCACTCAATCCTGCCAATCGGTCAAACTCCTTGGGATGTGGAGTGATAATACAATTGCGTGGAAACCGAAAAGAAGACGGAGTGTGTAAAACAGATGCAATGATGTTCAATGCATCTGCATCTATCACAACGGGTTGTTGTACTTGTCCGATACATTGCAACAATGCAAGTTTTGTTTGTTCGGATATACCAATACCGGGACCTACTCCAATTGCAGCATAAGGTGTTGTATCCGGGAAGTTTTTTAGTTCATTTGGCTCATCATCCGTTACCACCATTGCTTCGGGTAATGCCGTTTGCATAATGGTATACCCTGCTTTGGGAACAAACGCTGTAAGCAATCCGCAGCCTGTTCGCAAAGCGGCTTTTGATGCCAAAACTGCCGCACCCATTTTACCGTAACTTCCTGCTGCTATCAGAGCATGGCCAAATGTTCCCTTGTGGCTAAAAACGGAACGGGGGGTATACATTGTTTGCACCATTTCCTTGGTTATGTAAAGCTCACGTGCAGCTACTGTTGCTAAAAAGGCAGGATGCAATCCGATTTCCAAAACCGTTACATCGCCTGTATAGGCATAACATTCGGCAAACATAAACGACTTTTTGGGGAGCTGAAACGTAAGCGTCATATTTGCTTTAACGATGGAACGGTTGGCAATTGCTGCTGCAGACATTACCTCGGCCGGTAAGCCACTTGGTATATCAATGGCCACAATATAGGCCGCTGACTTATTCATTACATCAATTCCTTTTGCCACCAAACCTTCGGGAGCGCGGTTTAAGCCCGAACCAAACAAAGCATCTATTACCAAATGTTGTTTGGTAAACTCCGGAATATCCTGTTCTGAATTTACTGTTGTGACGTTGACTTCTTTCGGCAATTGAATCCTGTTAGCCTCAAAATCAAGGGTGGTTTTTGCATCCTTTAAAAACAGCAAAACAGTAATGTGAATCCCTTTATTAGCAAGGAGTCGAGCTATGGCCAATCCGTCACCTCCGTTATTTCCGGGACCACAACAAATCACCACCGAAGTGAGGAATGGCTTGCGCTGAATGAGCAACGCTATTTCTTGAACACACTTGAATGCTGCGCGCTCCATTAAATCCAGGGAAGAAATGGGTTCATGCGCAATGGTATAAGCATCCCAGTCTTTTATTTGCTGTGCGGTGAGGAGTGTCATTGTATCCTCGAAATTACATCTAAATGATGGTTAAACCTTAAAGAAACTAAAAGCCGATTGTCCGTATATGCGCTTGTCGAAAAAGCCGGGTTCATTATCCAAATCGAGGAGGCTTTCGTGTTCCACAATCAACCAGCCATTTTCGGTCAGCAAATTCTTTTCCCTCACTACACGGGGAATCTCCATCATTTGCTTGTGGGCATAAGGTGCATCGGCAAAAATAATATCGTATTTTTCGGGGGTACTTTTTAAGAAAGCGAATGCATCTTTTTTAAGGGCAGTAAGCTGGGTGAGTTTGAGTTTTTCTTTCACACTTTTAATAAAAAGCACACATTTATCATGCAAATCCACAGCCGTAACTTTGGCGGCACCGCGTGACGCAAATTCGAAAGCAATATTTCCGGTTCCGCTAAAAATATCGAGCACATTCAATTCGTCTATCTCAAAATTGTTGGATATAATATTAAACAAACTCTCCTTGGCCCTGTCGGTTGTGGGCCTTACAGGTAAGCCTTTGGGTGGCTCTATTAAAATGCTTTTATGAATGCCGCTAATTATTCGCACAACAAAACAGCGGTTGCGGTAAAATACTGTTGTTCCTGAAACTCCCGGAAAGAAGCCGGATAGGAGAATTCCTCCTGACGTTTCATCAGCATTACCGATGGAATATATTTTTTGAGCAACGACAACAACGTTCCGTTTGCATTCACATCGCCCGATACCAGCAGGTTCAATTTATCCGAATGGATTTTTTGTTGTTCAGCTACACTCAATATGAAATAAATGATATCTGTATCCGCTTCGGTTTGAAACGTGTTTACATAACGTAACTCCTGTCCGTGCAAACACACCACATCCATATAGTTTCCATGAAGGTTCACAAACAGGGTGTCATGTTGTTTGCCATTTAACTGTAACCATGCTTTTAATAAGTACTCAGCATAATGGTGAACAGACGCCTGTGGGAAAAGTACTTTTACCGTACTCAGAAAAATATCCGGAACAGCATATACATTTACCCATTTTTGTTGTTCCACCCTATTGTTGCGAATAGCCGAAAACTTAGGTATTTTATGTTGCAGGGCTAAAATGGTCTCTGCTTTTTCAGGAACGAACAAGGCCTCGGGCACAATGCTAAATTGTGGTGTTTCAAATACAATAAATGTATTGCTGTATTCTTTGCCATATAATTCAAGTCCCTCCAGCAAAGAACGCAGTTCCGATAATCCTTTTTGAAAAACGGATTGGTCGGGTAAATCCAAAACGGTAAGTCCTGCAATGCGCTGATTGGTTATATCGGCAGCAAAGAGGGTGATGCGGTTGGATGAAAACTGAATCCATAAATTAGCGGTTGCAACAATTTTCGGCAATTGTTCACGATCGATATAGTTTCTGACAGAAGGAAGTGTTTGTGTGCTCATTAATAATTTGTGTACTTTCGCACGGCACCAAAAATAATCATTTTGGGTACATATTCGCAATACAGGGCCAATTTGTACATCCAGGAAAACAGAACACCTATAGCATATATGACATTTACACCTCAGGAACCTAACTTTATGGAGATGGTTCGCGAAAAAATAAGCGGAAATCATTTTACCAATTTTATTGGATTTAATATCAACTCCATCTCAGCGGGCAAAATAGAGGGTTCTTTGGATTTGGAACAGCACCATTTGCAGCAAATGGAATTTTTGCACGGGGGAGTTACCGCCACGGTATGCGATATTGTAACCGGATTTGCAGCATTTACCCTGGTTAAAAAAGGACAGGGAGTGGTAACTGTTGATTTAAAAGTATCTTACCTCAATCCGGGCAAAGGCCAACGGTTAATTGCCAAAGGATGGGTGATTAAAGCAGGTTCCAAACTTTTTTTCTGCGAAGCCGAATTGTATATGCAATCTGGTGACCAGGAAACTTTGATTGCTAAAGCTTCATCCATTATGGCCCTGGTAAATCCGGAGGATATCAAAAGGTAAAAATACATTAAACTTGCACCAAGAAGAAAAATCATGAATCAAAAAATTGCAGATTATTATAACCAGCATCCTTTAAGAAGTATTATGGCCATCGCATTATTTGTGCGGGTTGTGGCTGCTATTTTTTCAAGAGGTTTTGGTTTTTCGGACGATCATTTCATGGTGATAGAAGTTGCACAGCAATGGATAAACGGATTGGACGATAATGGCTGGTTACCCATGAATGGCAATACCGTTTCAAACGGACCCAGTTTGCTTTATCCCGGAATGCATTATTATCTTTTTGTGCTGCTCAAGGCTTTGGGCATTACCAACCCCGAGGTTAAAATGGTGATTGTGCGCATGCTCCATGCTTTGTATAGTTTAAGCATTGTATATTATGGCTTTAAAATTTCTGAAAAATTAAGTGGTTTGGTTGTTGCCAAACGGGTAGGATTATTCCTGGCCTTAATATGGTTTTTGCCAATGATGAGTGTGAGAAATGCCGTAGAAGTTGTTTGTATTCCACCTTTGATTTATGCTACTTACCTCCTGCTGGTTGCCGATGAAAAAAACAGCATGAAGGGGTTTTTCATTGCCGGATTAATTGCAGGCATTGCTTTCTCGTTCCGTTTTCA
>CALRRW020000086.1:0-6273 GCA_943370695.1 Comamonas sp. lk
TTAAGAATAGATTGCAAAAGCACATCCATTTTTGGAATACTTTTATTCAACTCTTCTTCTTCACCCTGTTCTTCGTATTGAGTTTGTTCAGAGTGTTGGTATAGGGTCCAGGCCTTATCGTTGTATTCCAAAGCGGTTAAATTTTCAATCCAATCACCACTGTTGAGGTACAATGTTTTTCCCAGCTCATTGCCGGCTTCTCTTATGGCCGGCTGGTGTATGTGTCCGCATAACACATAATCGTATTCATTTTCAATGGCAATATCAATTGCCGTTTGTTCAAAGTCATCAATAAACTTAATGGCCGATTTCACACTGTTCTTTACTTTTTTACTCAATGAAACTTTTCCTCTTCGCAATATTTTTTCTGAAACCCAATTCACCAAGCTGTTAATCATAATCAGGGTGTCGTATCCTATTGCACCAAGCTTGGCGAGCCATTTGGCATTTTTCATTGTAATGTCGAACACATCACCATGAAAAATCCATGCCTTTTTTCCATCTAAGTTTAAAACGAGTTTGTTTAAGATTTCGAGTTCACCCATCTTAAAATCGGTGAATTTTCTGAGCATTTCATCGTGGTTTCCGGTGAGGTAATAAACCTTTGTTCCGTTTGCCAGCAATTTGAAAATGCGTTGAACTATTTTCATGTGATCTTCTGGCCAGTATCTTTTACTAAATTGCCAGATATCAATGATGTCCCCGTTGAGCACCAGGATTTGAGGGTCAATGGATTTGAGGTATTGATTCAACTCTTTTGCACGGCATCCGTATGTTCCTAAATGAACATCTGATATGACCGCTACTTCTACTTTTCTTTTTGCCATTTATATTGGCCTTTTTAAGCCATACAAAAGTTCAACTGAAACATGACGGTATCATGAAGAGATTGTTGTCTTAGTGTTAAGGCGGACAAGTGCTCTGGACAAAGAGGGAAAATAATTTTATAAATGGGTTTAGATTTAGTAGCGTTCATTTTATTCGGGGCAAAATTTGCATAACAATAATATTCCATCATAATTATGCGTTTGGAAAAGGAGTAAACATTTCATTTATTTGGGTGTTTAAACATTATGCCAACAGCCATCACCAACGACATTCGTATTACTGTAGAAACAGCATACCAAAACAATCGTAATTTCAATACGAATGGTGAGCATATGTTTGCCTACCGTATTACTATACAGAATGCTGGTGATTACACAATCAAACTCTTACGCAGACACTGGTTTATCACAGATATCAATTTCGAAAACACGGAGGTGGAAGGCGAGGGTATTGTTGGTTTGCAACCGGTATTGGAACCGGGTGAAATTCATCAATATGTTTCGGGTTGTGCGATTCAAAGTGAGTTTGGAAAAATGCACGGCACATATTTGATGGAACGCCAAATTGACGGAAAACAGTTTGAAGTTATCATTCCGCAGTTTAATCTTATCGTTCCGTTAAGATTAAATTAGGTTTTTGGGGCAATTTCCCCGCCTCAACACCCTGATTTTTGTCACCTATTTATTTCTGGGTCGAAACACTCCTTTTCGCTAAGCTTCTGTTTTTCAGGAAAGTTTGCTCATTCGTTGCGAATTCAAAAGTGCGTGTTTTAAAAAATAAAATGATATGGGTTAGGTTTTAAGAAATATTTAAGATTAACTTAGATTAACATTTTAATCATAAACGTCCACTATGAAAACACACCTACAAACATCTTTTCTTGGTAAAAAAACTAACTACATATTTATGTGGTTGTCGTTGTTATTGTTGCTCGCCAATAGTGCGAAAGCGCAATACGTGCCAAGTTATCTTTTTTCCTCCTCTATTGGAACTTACGTTCCCTTAACAACCGGTACTGTTCTCGGATCAGGTACTGTTGATGATGACTCTTATTCGGGCATGAATATTGGATTTCCGTTTGTTTACGATGGAATTACTTACACGACTTTTAGTGTCAATGCCAATGGGCTTATTCGAATGGGCAGCTCAGCTACAAGTAGTTATAGTTTTGTCGATGATCAGGTTCAGAATGCATTTGCCGCAATAAATGAAGACTTGCAAGGTTCTTCTACAGGTGTAATCAGCTATGATACCATTGGAACGGCACCTAATCGTGTATTGGTTGTTCAATGGGCAAATTGGGCATTTTACCCTACAACAAGTGATACAATGAATTTTCAAATTCGTTTACATGAAACGTCAAATGTGATTGAATTTGCTTATGGAAATTTTTATAAAGTAAATGATGATTATGTTGCGGTTGGTATTACCGGTAACCCGGGTTCTCAATTCAATTCACGCACTACTGATACAGATTGGGATGCAACAACGGCTTCAAGTGCTTCATATGATGTTTGTTTCCTTTCAGCAACGGGTCCGGTTCTTCCGGCTAACGGTTTAAAATATACATTTAGTCCCCCACCAATGGTGTATAACACCTCCATTGTTGAGGCCGGTCCGGCTCTTGGGGTAGCTCCAGGAGGGGTGAACCAGGTTGTAGGAAGTTTAAAGGTAACAGTTGAAGGAATCGGTTCGTATTTGCCGGCATCTGCTATTACTGTGAATACAACCGGAACAACCAATCTTGCAGATATTAGCAACCTGAGGGTTTTTTACACAGGAAGTTCATCAAGTTTCTCTGCGGCAACCCAATTTGGTTCAGATGTTTCCTCTCCAGGAGCGTCTAGTGTTATTACAGATTCGATAAACCTGTTTACCGGAGATAATTACTTCTGGGTGACTTATGATATAGCAGGAGCAGCACCATTGGGAAATGTTGTTGATGCTGCAATTTCAGATGTAACCATTGGAAACGTTTTACGAACACCAACGGTTACGTCTCCTGCCGGTAATAGGCAGATATCAAGTCCTATGACGTTTGTTTCGGCTACAGCTGATAATGCAAAACTTACCAGTATGGGTCAGGGAACAGCAAACAATGAGATTTTGAAAATGATGGTTATTACATCTTCATCAGGTTCTTCTGCAGATGTAACACAATTTGATTTAAGTGCCTTAGGTACTACAGATACCGCGGATATCAAAAACTTAAAAATATGGTATACCGGAAATAGTAATGTTTTCTCGGCTACAACTCAATTTGGAAGCACCTTGACGAATTTACCGGGAACGATTACCTACACTATTACAGGAGCGCAATCGTTGTTTAACGACACCAATTATTTTTGGTTAACTGCCGATATTACACCTACTGCGACTATTACAAATGTAGTAGACGCAGAATGGAATGGAGTAATAGTAGGAGGAAACCCAGAGATACCGGCAATTACATCTCCTATTGGTAACAGGGCTATCAGGGCTGATTACTGCGTGGCGTTGGCAACAAATCCAAATTCATGTAACTGGAATTACTTCATTTCGGCAGTGAACACTTCTGGAGCTTCCGGTAATCTAAATAATACTTCAAATTGCAACGGAAATCCGAACAACTATATTAAGACCAATCAAACGTTAACCATTAAACCAACAGAAACGATTACAATGACCCTTGGTAATTACACATCTTGGATTACTTATGCTGCATGGATTGACTATAATCAAGATGGTGTGTTTGATAATCTTACTGAAATGATTTTACAGGGTGACCAATACAATCAAGGTATGGTATCTGGAAGTTTCACCGTTCCTTGTTCTGCATTACCCGGAGTAACAAGAATGCGTATAAGAGGAGGCGACTACTATAATACATTTAACTTTATCTCAGACGCTTGCAGCGATATCGGACTTGGCGAAACGGAAGACTATAATGTGATTGTTCTTCCTAATCCTGCTACTTATTTGGAGAGTATTGCTCTTCAACAAACCGGAACTACATTTCCTGGTGCAACAGACAGAAAAGTGTTAAAAGTGCCTGTAACTATTGAAGGTTGTGGTGTAGGAGTTGTTAGCAATTTCACGTTCTCAACAACAGGAACAACAACAGCATCAAACATTACAAGTGCAAAGTTGTACAGAACCGGTTCTTCTGAAATATTTAGCAATTCAAACTTATTGGGAACAGTTGCGACTCCTAACGGGCAGTTTTCATTTACAATAGCAGACACCTTAATTGAAGATGGAACGACCAACTACTGGTTGGCTTAAGATATAAACGGTTCGGCTGCGATTAGCAATGTGATTGATGCAACTCTTGATAGCGTAAATGTTATTGGAGCATTTCATATACCTCTGGACGGAAATCCTTCGGGCAATATTGTTATTAGCACACCGATGGCTTTTATAGCAGCCGATGCTATTCAGCCGAATACATACAGAGCCGGCAGAGGAACTGCTGATAATGATGTAATTGGTATTGCGGTTGTAATGTCATCTACGGGTGCAACAATGGACTTAACGGAATTAAATTTTTCTGCTAACGGAACTACCGATACTGCAGAAATTAGCAACATGAAAGTGTGGTATACTGGGCATAGTTCAACATTCAGCGCAACAGATCAGTTTGGTGCAACGTTGAATAAATTACCGGGAACATTAGGCTTTACGATTACCGGACTACAGCCATTGTTTAATGATACCAATTATTTTTGGTTGACATATGATATAGACGGAGCTGCTGTTATCGGAAATGAGATTGATGGAGAATGTACAGGCCTCACAATTAGTGCCGTTGCTCAAACGCCAACCATCACCGCACCTGTTGGAAGCAGATTAATCCGCGAAGGATATTGCACGCCAATATACAGTAACTGGTCGAACTCATGTAACTGGGGTTATTACATTAGTGCAGTGAATACCACCGGGGCAACGGGAAATATATCAAACAGTTCGGGTTGTAATTCTTCACCTGATAATTATGGATACGTTCCTCAAACCTTTACAATTGCACAAAACCAAACAATCAATATGACACTTGGAGATTATTCTTCTTGGGTTACATACAGCGTTTGGATTGACTATAATCAGGATGGAGAGTTTGATAATCTTACAGAGCGTGTGCTTCAGGGAAATCAATACAATAACAATGGGGCATATTCTGCTAGTTTCCAAGTGCCTTGTGAAGCATTAACAGGACCAACTCGTATGCGTATCAGGGGTGGTGATTACTATTGGAATTACGACTATATACAAGATGCTTGTTATGATGTTGGTGTGGGTGAAACAGAGGATTATGATGTTGTTATTTTAGAAACTCCGGTTGTTTATACAAGTTCGGATGCAGTTCAGGTTAGCGGATTAGTTGCTCCATCGAGTGTTAATATTCCGGTACTGCGTGTTCCGGTATTAGTTAACGGTTGTGGTGTTGCTGTGGTTAATAATATGAACTTCTCAACAGCAGGAACAACAAGTGCAGGAGACATTGTGAATGCGAAACTTTACAAAACAGGAACATCAACTGTATTTAGCGCTGCTAATTTAGTGGCTTCGGTATCCTCTCCTAGCGGAGCATTTGTTTTCAACATTACCGATACGCTAAAAAACAATGAAGAAAACAACTACTGGTTAACATATGATATTAACGGTTCGGCAACATTGGGAGATACCATTGATGCAACCTGTGATAGTATTAATTTATTAGGAAACATTCAGGTACCTTCTAACACCAATCCTAGCGGAATGTATATCCTTGAAGCTCCAATGGCTTATTTGTCATCGGCAGCCACACAAAATATGTTGCAATCGGCAGCACGCGGAACAGCTGACAACCAAATTCTGGGATTGCAGGTTGTGATGTCTTCTGTTGGAGCTCCAGTATTTGTAAGTCAACTTGACTTTGCAGCAATCGGCACAACCGATACCGCTGATATCAGATCGATTAAAGTGTGGTATACAGGTACAAGCAGTACGTTTGCAACCACAACTCAAGTTGGAGGAACATTAGACGGACTTCCTGGTACGGGAATGGCCTTTTCGATTGCAGGAGCACAAGCTCTTGCAAACGACACAAACTATTTTTGGTTAACGTATGATATCGATGGAGGTGCAGCACTGGGCAATGATTTAGACGCAGAATGCACAGGCATTACCATTGATGGAACACCACAAATACCGGGTTTAACAGCACCTGCGGGTAGCCGTGTAATCAGAGAGGAATATTGTGTACCTCAATTGAGTCAGGCAATATGGTCATGTGGTTGGTACGAAACAGTAGACTTTAGTACAAGCGGAGCTACAGCTGATATCAGCAATTTAAATAGTGGTTGTATGGGATCTGCGAACAATTACACTTATTATGACAACCAGGTGTTAACAGTGGCCCAAAACGCAACGTTTACCTTTAACTTAAACACGGGAGGTAGTTCACAATCAATCGGAATCTGGATTGAT
>CALRRW020000087.1:0-6256 GCA_943370695.1 Comamonas sp. lk
GTTATCCGCGAAACAATTGGTAAAGATTTACCTAAAGGATTCCAAAGCTCAGAGTTTTTATTGGAACATGGCTTTGTTGATTTTATTACGCCTAGAACGGAATTGAAGGCAACATTGAGTAAACTATTGCATTTGCTCGCCAATAAACCAAAGCCCCAGCTGGCAAGTTAGTATTGTACAAAATTATAAAAAACCTGAACGGATTCGTTCAGGTTTTTTTATGGTCAAAAGAACGGTTTTTCTTAGTTGACGATTGTTAATGCGTTAGTTACATCTTCTATATGCAACATGGGTAATGAGCACGTTTTATCTATACAGATGTAAAATGTGGTGGTATCACTTACTTTTTTATCGGCTAACAGCGGAACGGTGCTTGTTGGTTTTGTAAGCGCAATTACGATGCTGTTGGGGATATACTGTTGTTGCAATTTGAGCTTGTCTGCCAAAGCATTTTCACCACAAATGATAATTTGTTTGAAGCCATGCTGCAACCATACAAGGGCTTGCATCCAATTGGTATAGCTTGATGTAAGCTTAGCCATTTTGGGCTGAACAGTTTGGATCATTTGTGTTGCCATTGTATGATACGTTGTATTGTTAAAGTAATAGCCAAGCTTGATTAATACCTTAGAGAAGATGGAATTTGCACAAGGAATCACGTCATCATTGGTATCTAATTTACGGGCTATGAGTTGTTCGTCAGCTGCCGATTTAAAATAGAACAGATGATGTTCATTGCTGTAAAATTGTTCGATTGCTGATTGTAATACATGATGTGCATGGTGAAGGTAGTTTTCATTTGCCCCTGCTTCATACAATGCAATGAGTGCCTCTGCAAACGTTGCGTAATCCTCGGCAAACCCATGTATACTAACCTTTCCGTCTTTGTAAATGCGATACAGTTTTTTGTCATCCCACATTTTTGTTAGCAATACATCTGCCGCTTCTTTAGCTGCGTTAAAATATTGCTTATTGCCAAATGCTTCAAATGCTTCGGCATAGCCTTTTATCATCAACGCATTCCAGGATGTAATACATTTGTCATCCAATCCCGGGGCAATGCGTTTATCTCTTTCTTGTAATAAAAGGGTATTGCAATTTTCGATGATGCTTAAAATCTCCACAATACTTTTCCCGGTTAATTGTTCGAGTTCCTTATCGGTTCGGGTTTTGTACAAAATATTAATACCATGCTCCCAATTGCCATGAGAGTCCACACTATAATAAAGGCTAAATAAGGGCTCATCGGCCCCGAGCAATTCTACTAGTTCCTGTTTGCTCCACACATAAAATTTCCCTTCCACTCCTTCACTATCGGCATCCAATGCGCTGTAAAAAAGACCTTCGGCATTGGATAGTTCTTGTTGTATAAATTGATGGGTATGGTTTACAATATGTTTATACAATGGATTTGCGTTATGTTGGAATGCTTTTGCATATAACCCCATTAATTGACCATTGTCGTACAACATTTTTTCGAAGTGCGGAACCTTCCAAAAGCTATCGGTACTGTAACGAGAAAAGCCTCCTCCTAGCTGGTCGTATATGCCGCCTTCTGCCATACATTGTAACGTAATATGTGTAGCTTCGGTAAGCTCTATGTTTTGCGAGAGGGTTCCCAATTGTAAATAAAACTCCCAATTATTGGGCATCGGAAATTTTGGCGCCCAGTTGTATCCTCCAAAGTGTAGATCAAAGTTTTGTTTCCAGTTGGCTATAATTTTTTCAAGTGTTGCTTTCGGCATCAAATCGTTTTCGGGAGCGTCCACAATTGCATCAAGTTTTTTAATACCAGTTGTTAAATCCGTGGCATACTCCAGCGCTTCCTGTTTTTTTGTATGATAAAAACCTGCTAACGATTTTAACAACTGTTCCCATTCCTGTTTGGGGAAATAGGTTCCACCGTGTAAGGGTCTTCCATCGGGGAGGGTGAAACAATTGAGCGGCCAACCTCCTCTACCGGTAAGCAATTGCACGGCACTCATGTATATCTGGTCTACATCCGGGCGTTCTTCCCTATCCACTTTGATGCACACAAAATGTTCGTTCATGATTGATGCAGTGTCTTCTTTTTCGAAGCATTCATGCTCCATCACATGACACCAATGGCAAGCGGAGTAGCCGATACTCACCAATACGAGTTTATCTTCACGTTTAGCCTTTGCAAAAGCCTCGTCACCCCATTCATACCAATCTACCGGATTGTGTGCATGTTGCAACAAATAGGGGCTTGAAGCTTTGATGAGGCGGTTTGTGTGGTCGTGTTTAATTGTCATTGCCTGGCAAAGCTAAATCTATTAAGGCTTTACATCAATACAAATTATCCCTGAAAAGGATTGAACACTGTATTTTTCATCTTTGATTTTTCCACTCAAATCGGCATACACAACTTTTACCCTGAAATTTTCATTCTCTACAACCTGTGTAAGCTCGGCTTGTTTGTATACTGTTGTTGTTGCGGGTTTTAGGTTGTTGGCAAAAGCCTCTGCATCGATAACAATTTTATCGTCATTAATGTTGAGGGTTAATATTCCGGCATTTTTGGCTGTTCTAATAGCGTAGTTTTTACCATTTAAGTTCAAACAAGAATCACAATCAATGTTGCCGTATGTTGAGAGCTCAGCAATAAAGTCGTAACCGCTTATTTCATGCAGTTTAGTTGACGAAGACGATATATTAAAGTATTCTTTTGCATGTGAGCCATAACCGTTTGAATGATATTCCAGTCCCAATGCAGTCATTGTTTTATGCTGCAGTGTGCCAATACCCTGTGATGCAATGCTGTCGAGTTTGTGTTCTGCGTTTTCGATAAGCAATTCATGACCGTGATAGGTTATGATGTAATCAACCACACTGCTCATTTCTATTTGGTCCTCTTCTGATAATCGCTTAATGTCATTTTGGTGCATGTAGTTTACAAAACGATTCAGTTGACTTGATTTAGAAACAGATTGTGCACTTTGAGGCCCATAAATTGTTAGCAGTCCGGTGAGGCATAAACTCAATGGAATGAGTTTTAAATGCTGAGACTTTGTGGTGAGAAAATAAGCAACAATGAACGTAAGCCATAAGGCCAATACCAAAACATAATACCTTTCGGGCGTAAAGCCATATTTGGTAAGACGGTAGGTAATTGCCCAATACAACAGGCCTAATAGCGGTACTAAAAAATAATAAAACCATTTGTTAAAGGTTTTCATCCATTTATTGTCTTCCAAATGACTAATGGGAAAAATGAGCAAAAAGGAGAGAATACCAAAGATGGCATAAATCAAAATGAGAATCGAAACCCAGCCGTAAGGAAGGCTCATGGTGATAAGTATTTTGCCTTCGTAAGCAATGAGGATAATTAAATAGATACTCACCAATGGAAGCAGTACAAATTGTGTGAAAGCTTTTAATCCTTTTGGATATTCGGTTTCCAGTTTTTCGGCATTTAATTTTGGAACACCGGCCAAGAAAAATAATGTGTTGAAAATGCCCGCTATTGTAAAAAATAAATGGCCATATGCTTCACCTCTTATTTCAAGGTTAAATAATTCCTTTAATGCTGTTATGGCCAAACTTAAACCGGCAAATAAAACACCACTGTACAACCCTGCCGTTAATATTCGCAGAAATAATCGTTTGTTAAACTCCCAAAATTCATCTACCGTAAAGCCTTTGTTTATAAATGCGGCAAAGGAAACAGAAAGGTGGAAACAAACATTCAATACAAAAAAATGCAATAATTCAATCTCTTTTGGTTCGTAACTAAAGGTGAAGTAATACCCAATTACCAACAGGAGTAAAAAGGGTTTCACAAAAAATCTTTTGGAAGCCCACTGTTTGGATGTGTCAAAAAACAAACTTGAGGAGAGAAAAAGAACCAAGCCCAAAGAAGAACACATTGCAATTTTTCTGAGTACTTCTTTATTGCCTACATCTTCAATGAGCATATGAGCGCATGTGGTTGCAACAACAGCACAAAGGGTCTCAAACGGGAAACGAAAGATGGTTTTTCCCGCATTGGTAATAACATGATTGAGTGAGGGTAGTTTCATAGTTGGAATAATTTGCCGTATAACGAAAGTAAAGATACAGATAGTATGCTAAATTATCTATTGCCAAGGGTTGTATCAGAAAGCAACCAGCGAACCGAAACATGAGGTAAAATTACACCTTTGTTGTTTTTCAAAAGTTTCATTACATTTATGCCAACCTATGAAATACCCCCTATGCTTATCAGAACTTTTGGCAGTGCCGTACACGGTGTAAATGCAGTAACAATTACCATTGAAGTAAACGTATCCGACCAGGGAATTGGGTACAGTTTGGTGGGTTTGCCCGACAATGCTGTGAAGGAAGGCAAAGAGCGAGTAGAGACCGCAGTGCGCAACATTAAACTGGCCATGCCCCGTAAACGTACGGTTATCAATATGGCTCCGGCCGATATCCGCAAAGAAGGTTCGTCATATGATTTGCCCATTGCATTGGGCGTATTGGCTGCCAGCGAACAACTAAATGGCGAAAAACTATCCAGGTACATCATCATGGGTGAACTTGCTTTAGATGGAACACTCAAGCCCATAAAAGGAGCATTGCCCATTGCTATTCAGGCGCGCAAGGAAGAATTTGAAGGATTTATTTTACCCAAAGAAAATGCACGTGAGGCGGCTATTGTCAATAATTTAAAAGTGTTGGGTGCCGAAACATTAAAAGAAGTAATTGATTACTTAAATGATGAAGGTACTATTGAACAGGTAGAAATTGATACCCGCAAAGAGTTTGAACAAAACCTCCACAAAAATGAAAACGATTTTGCGGATGTACGCGGACAGGAAAATATTAAACGCGCATTGGAAATTGCCGCAGCAGGAGGTCACAATGTTATTTTAATTGGTCCGCCAGGTGCAGGTAAAACAATGCTCGCCAAAAGATTGCCATCCATCTTGCCACCGCTTACGTTGCAGGAGGCATTGGAAACAACCAAGATCCATTCGGTGGCGGGACGATTGAATAAAGAGACAGCATTGTTGTATCAGCGTCCGTTTAGAAACCCGCACCACACCATCTCTGATATTGCTTTAGTAGGTGGTGGAAACAACCCACAACCCGGAGAAATTTCGTTGGCGCACAATGGTGTCTTGTTTTTGGATGAATTGCCGGAATTTAAACGCACCGTTTTGGAGGTAATGCGTCAGCCACTGGAAGAAAGGAGGATTATGATTTCCCGTGCAAAATTTTCGGTAGAGTATCCATCCAGTTTTATGCTCATAGCTTCCATGAATCCTTGTCCGTGTGGGTATTTTAACCATCCCGAAAAAGAATGTGTTTGTGGTCCCGGTGTGGTGCAACGATATTTGAGCAAAGTGTCGGGTCCTTTATTAGACAGGATTGATATTCATATTGAAGTAACACCCGTAGATTTTGACCAACTTGCTGATATGCGAAAAGCAGAAAAGAGTGAGGCCGTTCGCAACAGGGTTTTGGTAGCAAGAGATGTGCAAAATGAACGCTATAAAGAGAATGAAAACATCCACAGCAATGCGCAAATGAGCAGCACACAAGTACGCGAGTGGTGTCAGATAAGTTCCGCAGGCCAACAATTGTTGAAGACCGCTATGAATAAATTACAACTCAGTGCAAGAGCTTATGACCGGATTTTAAAAGTATCGCGTACCATTGCTGATTTAGCACAAAGCGAAGAAATCAAAATAGAACATTTGGCTGAAGCGATTCAGTACAGGAGTTTGGATAGGGAGAGTTGGGGAGGGAATTGAAGAAATGAGTGAATGCGTAAAGGGGAGAATAAGTAAATAATTTAAATAGCCAATTCCACCATCGGGTCCCAAAACCGTTTTTCAAAATCAACTACTTGATCATCTTTTACTTTTACGCCATCTTTTTTGAGGAGTTCCTCCATGCGGGTTTCGGTTGCAAAATGGTGTTTGCCGGTGAGCAATCCCTTTCGGTTTACCACACGTTGCGCGGGCACATCGTTTAAGCTATGGGCAGCATTCATGGCGTATCCCACCAAACGCGAACTTTTGGCGCTTCCCAGGTATTTGGCAATAGCACCATAACTCGTTACCCTTCCTTTGGGAATCAATTTGACGACTTCGTATACATCGTTGAAAAAGGTAGATTGTTTATCGGTTACCATGTTGGTTGATTAGGCTGCTAACAATGTAAAAGTAAAATTTCTTATCACATTAACCAATCAACATATCAACCAATCAACTTACATTTGCGCCATGAGTTTTTTAACCAATAT